>NZ_JBHVYI010000216.1:0-1012 GCF_042880975.1 Streptomyces sp. NPDC058289 | reverse complement strand
TCCCCGTGTTTTTGGCGCGTGGGCGCCGGTTTTTGTCCACTGGGGGGTGCCTTTCCACCCCCGGCGGGGGGTACCACCCCCCACCGCCACACTGCATCTGAGCTGCGATGAAGCTACCAGCGATACCACCGGCCGCTGCTGCCCTTCGGGCGGGCAACGAATCCGATCAGCCACAGCACAAGGACCGCGATCGCGACCCACCAAAGGATTTTGATCGCGAAGCCCGCACCGGCGAGAATCAGAACCAGCAGAAGAACGAGAAGCAGGGGAACCATATCTATCAACCTCCAAGCAATCATCTGCCCGAACACCCCTCGAACATTCGCGCAAAACTTACCTGTTTCTTATCAACGCAGGCGGGAAGACGTGTAGCCGCTTTGCGGTTCATTTCCGTGTCGATGTGGAGACTTCTGCGTCTCACGCACCTGGGTGGGCACGCGGGCACCCGTCGGAGCCAGGTGGAGCGTGGCCGTCAGCGCGGATCGGGCCGAGCACAGTGGACGCAGGTGCTCGCAGCCGGGTGGATCTCCGAGCGCTCGGGCGGAATCGTCCCGCCACAGCTTTCACACTGCCCGTACTCACCCTGGAGCCGATACGCCCCTGGTAATCACCAGCGGTGACCGCCGCGAGCGGTTCGACCGACGCCTCACACCGCCGATGCCCGGAAAGGGGGTTCCGCCGGCTTCGGTGATCAGGCGGGTGGCGGTCTTGTCGTGATAGCCGAGGGCCTTTGCGATGACGGGGGCCGGGGCCTGGAGGACGAGCTGTCGGATCGCGGAGGTCCCGCCGCGCGGTAGTGGACGCCGGGGCAGTCAGTCGTCGCCACCCTTACCCGATCGGTGAACCCGATCCCGGGTCGCAGAGATACGAAGCGTGTCCACCAGGGGTTAGCCGGTCGTTGATCATTCCATGTCACAGATGCCCCTATGGATGTCAACCGAGAGATCCAACGGCGCCGGTCGGGCCGGCCGGAGGGGCTGCCGGGACGATAAGGCGGTAGATCTCCCGCGCG
>NZ_JBHVYI010000215.1:0-1022 GCF_042880975.1 Streptomyces sp. NPDC058289 | reverse complement strand
TAAGAGTCTGCTGCCTCGCGCCCGCGCGCAGCCTGCCTCGCGCCCGCGCGCGGCCGGCCTCCCGCCCGCGCTCCGCCGCGACGTCCCGCCCGCGCTCCGCCGGGCCTCGCGAACGCGCTCCGCCCGGCCTGGCACCGCCCGGCCTCGCACCGCCCGGGCCACCGGCCGCGCTGCGCCCGGGTCAGCCCGCCCGGCGGGCCAGCAGGAAGCCCTGCGGGGACTTCTCCGCGGCGTCCGGTTCCCGGACCAGGCGGGCCGTCTCGGCCAAGCCCGCTGCGGCCAGCAGTTCGCTGATCAGCTCGGGCGGGGTCCAGTACACGTCGAGGTCGACCGGATGCCCGTACGCGTGTTCCAGCCGGACCTGCCGGTCGCCGGCCTTGAACGCGATCAGCAGGTGACCGCCCGGGGCCAGCACCCGGGCGAACTCGGCGAACAGTGCGGGGAGCCCGGACGGTGGCGTATGCACGGTGGAGTACCAGGCGAGCACCCCGCCGAGGACCCCGTCGGCGATGTCCAGCGCAGCCATCGAGCCGACCTCGAACCGCAGCCCCGGATACGTCCGGCGGGCCACCGCCACCATCGCGGGGGACAGGTCGACTCCGAAGGCCCGTACCCCCAGGCCGTCGAGGTGCGCCGTCACCCGGCCCGGGCCGCAGCCCAGGTCGGCGACCGCCCGGCCGGCGCCGGGACCGTCCCCGCGCACGTACTCCGCGAAGGCGGCCAGCATGGCCCGGTCCAGCGGTTTGCCCTCCAGCTCTCCGGTCAGCAGCGCGGCGTAGTCGGCGGCGACGGCGTCGTAGGACGACCGGACGGAGTTCAGGTGCGAAGTCGATGACATGCCCCCGGACAGTAGCCCGCCCGCGCCTCGAACCAGGCCGTCTCTTTCGGATCTTGCCGGGCCCGCGCCGCCCGGCACCGCGCCTCGCCGCGCTGCCGAGGCTCCCGAGTACGTCCAGTACGCAGGAGCCCCGGCAGCGCGCCGAGGCACGGCACCGGACGACGCGGGCCTGACCGGCAAGATC
>NZ_JBHVYI010000214.1:0-1129 GCF_042880975.1 Streptomyces sp. NPDC058289 | reverse complement strand
AGAGGTCGTTTTCACCTGGACTGCCCGCTTATCAACAGATTCTCGGAGTGTCGGGCTGCGGTGCAGGTGAGGTTGCAGAGGCGGTCGATGCCTGCGGGGACGGGTGGGGTGGCTGATGGGGTGAAAGGCCACGTGTTCCTGTCTCATCCCAGGATGACCGGTCTCCGAGGTCGTGTGCTTCCACCGTCGCGGGTGTGCGCCTGGGCGCATGCGGTCCGGCGCGGTACGCCGGAAGTATGGCGAAGCGACGTCCCTATCCAAGCGATCTGTCCGATGCCCGTTGGGAGTTGATCGAGCCGGTCCTGGCCGCATGGCGCTTCGAGCGCCGCGGCCGGGCCCTGGACTTCGGCCGGCCACCCGAACACGACCTGCGCGACATCATGGACGCGATCTTGTATGTCGACCGCACCGGGGTCCAGTGGCGCTACCTCCCGCACGACTACCCGCACTGGAACACCGTCTACGGCTACTTCGCCAAGTGGGCCGACGAGGGCGTGTTCGCCCAGCTCAACGGCCTGCTCCGGCAGCTTCTGCGAGAGAAGGAGGGCCGGGACGCAGAGCCAACGGCCTGTGTGATCGACGCCCAGAGCGTCAAGACCTCCACCAGCGTCCCCGCTGCCGGCCAGGGCGTCGACGCGGGCAAGAAAATCGTCGGCAGGAAGCGGAGCATCGTCACCGACACGCTCGGCCTTCTCCTCGCAGTGTTGGTCACCGCGGCGAGCGTGCAGGACTCCGTTGCCGGCACCTCGCTGCTCGACCAGGTCGCCGCCGAACATCCCCGCATCCGCAAGGTGTGGGTCGACGGCGGTTACCGCCAGCACCTCGTTGAGCATGCCGCCACACTCGGCATCGACATGGAGATCACCACCCGCAAGCCCGGGACCAGGGGATTCACCCCCATACCCAAACGGTGGGCGGTCGAGCGGACCTACGGCTGGCTCATGCTCCACCGACGCCTTGCCCGCGACTACGAAACCTTGCCCACCCGCTCCGAAGCCGTGATCCACATCGCCATGACCGACCTCATGGCCCGCCGCCTCACCAGCGAGAACACCATCTCCTGGCGCGACCCGAAGAAGACCACAGAACATGTGATTCCGGGATGAAACATCGGACGAAAACGACCTCT
>NZ_JBHVYI010000213.1:0-1229 GCF_042880975.1 Streptomyces sp. NPDC058289 | reverse complement strand
TACCCGCCCCGCGGCCGGCGGCGCACCCGCGGCGGACGCCGGACGCGGGCATGCGGGATAATGGCGGCATGCGGATCTCAGCCAGGGCGGACTACGCGGTACGTGCCGCACTGCAGCTTGCCGCGTCGCAGGATGACGGGCCGCTGAAGGCCGAGGTCATCGCCGACGCCCAGGACATCCCGCACAAGTTCCTCGAAGGCATCCTGAACGACATGCGCCGAGGCGGTCTCGTACTGAGCCAGCGCGGCGGCAACGGCGGCTACTGGCTGGCCAAGCCCGCCCAGTCCATCAGCATCGCGGACGTCATCCGCGTCGTGGACGGACCGCTCGTCTCGGTGCGCGGGGTTCGCCCTCCCGATCTGACGTACACCGGCCCCGCCGAGGCTCTCCTCCCCCTGTGGATCGCCCTTCGGGCCAACGTGCGCGAGATCCTCGACGGCGTGACGCTCGCGGACGTCGCGTCGTCCGACCTGCCCCCCGACGTGTCCGCCCTGTCCCGCACGCCTGACGCCTGGACCAATCCCTAACCCCTCCCCTTCCCTCCACCCCTGCCCCACCTGCGGTTTCTCACATCTCGAGATACAACCGTCCAGGATGTGGTCGGCATCTTGGGGCACGCCTTCCCGTCTGCCAATATGCCTACCAACCAGGTGGGAAAACTAGGAAACAGGGGTGAGGCAACCGTGCGGACAGTGCAGCGCGCCGGCCGGATCCTGCCCCTGACCTCCCGCCGGCACATCGACCTGGCCCGTACGTCCAGCGCCATCTGTCAGCCTTCCTGACACCGGCCGCAGGGCCTGGTACCCCGCGCAGGGCTCTGCCCGGGGCGCCGTGCAGCCCCTCGCCGTCGGCCGGCCCGGCCCCTCGGCCGACATCACCGCCCGCATGCTCCAGCGATCCCGCCACGCACGGCCGGGAGCGGCTGCCGCACGTGCCGACGGCTCGGCGTCGCCGTCTCCGTACCGCCTCTTCTCCGTACTTCCCCCGTCCGTACCTCCCCGACCGCACCCGTGAAAGGACACTTCCGTGTCTGCCGCAAGACCGCTCACCACCCTGCGTGCCATCGCCGTGACCGCTGCGCTCCCCCTGCTGCTCACCGCCTGCGGCTACGGTTCCGAGGCCGAGAAGGACGATGCTCCCGCGAAGGAGAACGTCGCCGCCGACGCCAAGAAGCTGTCGGCCTCCGAGGTCCGCATCGGCTACTTCCCCAACCTGACCCACGCCACCGC
>NZ_JBHVYI010000212.1:0-1279 GCF_042880975.1 Streptomyces sp. NPDC058289 | reverse complement strand
GCCGTCGATCCCGGCATGGAACTCTTCGAGGAGTTCCACACCCTCGCCCCCCTGCTGGAGCAGCTGGACGAACGCGACCGGCTCATCCTGCGGATGCGCTTCGGCCAGGAGCAGACCCAGGCAGAGATCGGCGCCGAGCTGGGCATCTCCCAGATGCAGGTGTCGCGCATTCTGTCGCGCACGCTGGCACGGCTGCGCACCGGCATGCTCACGGAGTAGGGAATGGGCCCGGCGACGCCTGCGACGCTGGCGACGCCGTTGACCGTCCAGCCGCTGCGGGACCGGCCCGGAGCGCAGCTGAGCGGCAGCTGCGACCTGGATTCCCGCCAAGCCCTGGTTGCGGCGCTCGGCGTCGTGACCGCGATTCCCGGTCCCGTCGTCCACCTCGACCTCTCCGCCGTGGTATTTCTCGACACGGCCGCGGTCGCCGCCCTCGCACGGGCGGCGGCCGCCCTCAGCAGGCAAGGACGACGCCTGCTGCTCCACGACCCGCCGCACTCGCTCCGCAAGGTCGTGGAAATGTTCCCGGACGAATGCGCCGCGCTGGAGGTCGCAGCATGATCACTGTTCCTGAGCCCACCGGGCCCGGGGCCTTCGTCCACCCCGCACTCTTCTACCACGACCTCGACACCTACGTGTCCGGCGTCGGCGGCTTCGTACACGCATCCCTGTCCGCCGACGAACCCGTACTCATCGCCGTACCGGGCCCACACCTGAACGCCCTACGCGAAAGCCTCGACGGGAACGCGGCCGCGGTCACCTGGACGGACATGACCGAACTGGGCCGCAACCCCGGCCGCATCCTGGCCGCACTGCAAGACTTCGCCAACCTCCACACCAGCCGAGCCGTCCGCATCGTCGGAGAACCCATCTGGCCCGGCCGCTCCCCCGCCGAGATCCTGGAAGCCACCCGACACGAAGCCCTCATCAACACAGCCTTCACCGGCCGGCCCGCCACGATTCTGTGCCCCTACGACGTACACGGGCTGACACCCCACGTGCTGGCCGACGCACGACGCACCCACCCCACCCTCATCGAGGCGGGCCTGGACCTGCCGAGCCCGGCATACACCGACGCCGCGCGGGTCTCGGCGGACTGCAACCTCCCCCTGCCCGAACCCGAAGGCGACACGCCCCGGTTCGCGTACGCCCACGGAGGACTGGCCGAGGTACGCGAGTACGCAGAGGCCTGGGCCCGCGGGACCGCGCTGAACGCGGCGCGACGCGGCGACCTGGTCCTGGCCGTCAGCGAGGCCGCGGCCAACTCCCTGTCCCACGG
>NZ_JBHVYI010000211.1:0-1309 GCF_042880975.1 Streptomyces sp. NPDC058289 | reverse complement strand
GCCGCCGGCGCGACCGCCACCGTGTTCGGCACCTCCGCCGGCGCCGCCGCCGCGGGCTGCAAGGTCGAGTACCAGATCACGAACCAGTGGAACACCGGCTTCGGCGCGAACGTGATCGTCACCAACACCGGCGACCCGGTGGCCTCCTGGACCCTGGAGTGGTCCTACGCGAACGGCCAGCAGGTCACCCAGGGCTGGAACGCCACGATCAGCCAGTCCGGGGCGGCCGTGACCGCCAAGAGCCTCTCGTACAACGGGAACCTGGCCACGGGCGGTTCGACCTCCTTCGGCTTCAACGGCTCGCACACCGGGACGAACACCGTGCCCGCGACGTTCAAGCTCAACGGCGTCACCTGCAACGGCACCACCGACCCGACCACTCCCCCGACGACACCGCCCACGACACCGCCGCCGTCAGGCGGCAAGGCCGACAACCCGTACGCCGGTGCCAAGGTGTACGTGAACCCCGAATGGTCCGCCAAGGCCGCCGCCGAGCCCGGCGGCGCGAGGGTCGCCAACCAGCCCACCGGTGTCTGGCTGGACCGCACCGCCGCCATCGCCGGATCGAGCACCTCCATGGGCCTGCGCGCCCACCTGGACGCCGCGCTGGCCCAAAAGGGCAGCGGCGAAATGGTCGTCCAGCTGGTGATCTACAACCTGCCCGGTCGGGACTGCGCGGCGCTCGCCTCCAACGGCGAGCTGGGCCCGACGGAGATCGACAAGTACAAGACCACCTACATCGATCCGATCGCCGCGATCCTCGCCGACGCCAAGTACGCGGGTCTGCGGATCGTCACCACCGTCGAGATCGACTCCCTGCCCAACCTGGTCACCAACGTCTCCGGCCGCCCCACGGCCACGGCCAACTGCGATGTGATGAAGGCCAACGGCAACTACATCAAGGGCGTCGGCTACGCACTGAACAAGCTGGGCTCGATCGCCAACGTCTACAACTACGTGGACGCGGGCCACCACGGCTGGCTCGGCTGGGACGACAACTTCGGCGCCTCCGCCGAAATGTTCAAGCAGGCGGCGACCGCCGAGGGCTCCACACTGTCCAAGGTCCACGGCTTCATCGTGAACACCGCCAACTACAGCGCCCTGAAGGAAGACCACTTCAAGATCGAGGACTCCGTCAACGGCACCTCCGTACGCCAGTCGAAGTGGGTCGACTGGAACCGGTACACCGACGAGCTCTCGTACGCCCAGGCCATGCGGACCAAGCTGGTCTCCCTGGGCTTCGACGCGAACCTCGGCATGCTGATCGACACCTCCCGCAACGGCTGGGGCGGCACCGCCCGCCCGACCG
>NZ_JBHVYI010000210.1:0-1357 GCF_042880975.1 Streptomyces sp. NPDC058289 | reverse complement strand
CTGTGAGGATGTTCAGGTACCGCTTCGGGCGGTGGCCTGACTCGCGCTACGACTGGCCCTGGTGCCTTGAGTTTGATCTGTCGGCCACTGCACGGGGCGGTACTCGCTGCCGCCGGGCAGGGGATGTGTCCCGATAGGGGCCTTCGCGACAGGCACCATCACAGTCTTGACCGTCCTCGGCCCGGGGATGGCCACAGGTTCCCGAGGCGATCAGGAGACCTGCGACCTTGACCAGCATCACGCAGTCCACCGCCCCATGTCGCGTCCCGGCCGACGCGGAAGACGTCCTGCTCGGAGTGGACACGCACAAGGACATCCACGCCGCTGCCGTCATCACCGTGCTCGGATCCGCCCTGGACGGCCGCAGCTTCCCCGCGACCGCCGAGGGATATCGACAACTCCTCGACTGGGCTCGCTCATTCGGCGTGCTGCGGCGGGCCGGCGTCGAGTGCACCGGCTCTTACGGAGCCGCCCTGACCCGTCACCTGCGGGCCGAGGGCATCGAGGTGACCGAGGTCAATCAGCCCGACAAGGCCGCCCGACGTCGCCACGGCAAGACCGACGCCATCGACGCCGAGGCTGCCGCTCGCGCCGTGCTAACCGGACGGGCCACCGCCGCGGCGAAGACCGGCGATGGTCCAGTCGAGATGCTCCGGCTGTTCAAGCTGGCGAAGGGCTCCGCGATCAAATCCAGGACCCAGGCGATCAACCAGCTCAAGAGCGTCCTGGTCTCGGCCGACTCCGCCCTCCGCGAGTCGCTGGCCGGACTGAGCAACCCGCACCTGTTCAAGCGGTGCGTCGACCTCGATCCTCAGCACGCGGGCGGGCCGGCTCGGGCCGCGCGTCACACCTTGAGGCTGCTGGCCCGCCGCATCCGGCACCTGACCGAGGAGATCGACGACCTCAACAAGCAGATAGCCAGCCAGGGCCGTCGAAGTGAGCACGCCTGGTCTGCTGGAAGTTCGCGGCGTCGGCCCCGACAGTGCCGCTGCTCTGCTCATCTCGGCCGGCGACAACCCTGAGCGACTGGTTAGCGAGGCCTCCTTCGCGGCCTTATGCGGCACCGGCCCGGTCGAGGCGTCCTCCGGGAAGACACAGCGGCGCAGGCTGAACCGCGGGGGTGACCGTCAGGCGAACGCCGCCCTCTACCGCATCGTCCTCAGTCGACTGCGCTGGGACGGCCGCACCCGGGACTACCTGCAACGTCGTCTGACCGAGGGCAAGACACGCCGCGAGATCATCCGCTGCCTCAAACGCTACGTCGCGCGGGAGATCTACCGCCTTATCGTCCCGGCAGCCCCTCCGGCCGGCCCGACCGGCGCCGTTGGATCTCTCGGTTGACATCCATAGGGGCATC
>NZ_JBHVYI010000209.1:0-1383 GCF_042880975.1 Streptomyces sp. NPDC058289 | reverse complement strand
AACGCCGTCGCCTCCGACGCCGACAACGCAGCCGCGATCGCCCGCATCCTCGCCAACCCCGCCTCCGGGAAAGCCGTCAAGCGCGAAGCCAACAAAGCCCTCAACGGCACCCCCGCCAACCGGACCGCGTTCCTCAAGACGGGGCTGCGTCTCGCCCAGGCCGAGGACGACCGTGTCGCCGTCGCCCGGATCCTGGCCCGCCCGGACATCAGCGACGCCCTGCGCGCCGCAGCCAACAAAGCAATCGACGGCACCCCTGAGGAACTCCGCCACTTCATCACCGTCGGCCAGTACCAGGTCTGACCTGCCCTGCCAAGGCCGGGGCGGTGATCACAAGTTCCCGCCCCGGCACGGCCACCCCACCGGCCGATCGACGGCCGACGGAAGGTGCAGGATGGACGCCCGAGCGCCCCACACCCGGACCACTGCACCCACTGAGCAAGATCCAGGCCACGCAAGAGGGCAAGCACCAGATGTCCGCCCCGTCTCTGTCGAGCCGGCCCCGCCCACTCCTGCGTATGCCCGGAGAGAACAGACTGCGGGTTCTCCTCCTCGGGGACGTCGACAGGGGTGCCGGCAAGGGCGGCTGCCTCCACGCTGAGGGCGCAGGCGCGATTCTAATTCGTTCCTAGCAGCTCTGGTCGGCTCAACCGGCCGGAACCCGCTCCAGCGCCGATGGCGATGTTGCTTCGGTGTTCGGCATGGTGACGGCCGGCCCGATTCGGCGGAGGTCTAGGCACTGTCCGGCGGATCATGACGATGGCAGAGTGTGTCCGTGAGTTACAGCATTTTCTTGCTCCGGTTCGTGGACAGCGAGGTTGTCGCGTTGGACGCCGAACGGTTCCGACAGGTGACGGAGCCGTACGTGGTGGCGGGCAGTCCGGAGGACGGCTTCTCCCAGCTCCGCGCGGAGGACGGGGGTGAAGCGGATCTCTACCACGAGTCCCACGCCGAGAGCGGGATGCCGTGCGTGACGGCGACGCACTTCGCCAAAGGCGCGATGCTCGGCGTGCTCTCCCGGCTGGCGGCAGCCCTCGAAGCCTCAATCGTCCCTCAGGACGGTGACGCGCTGATCTTCCACGAGAAAGAGCGTCGTCACCTTCCTGTGGAGCTTCAGGGGAATGCGGTCGTCATCGTTCCCACGGCGGACGCGTTGCAGGCGGCATTCGATGCGCGCTGAGCGTTTCCACCCCCAACCAGAGTGCCAATCCCGTTCTCCGGATCACGGGCGGAGCCATAAGCGGATCGCCGCGGCGGCGACTGTGCCGTGGAATACGTAGGCCCTCTTGATGCCCCTATGGATGTCAACCGAGAGATCCAACGGCGCCGGTCGGGCCGGCCGGAGGGGCTGCCGGGACGATAAGGCGGTAGATCTCCCGCGCG
>NZ_JBHVYI010000208.1:0-1385 GCF_042880975.1 Streptomyces sp. NPDC058289 | reverse complement strand
GCGCCCCGGGATTCCCGGGGCGCCGTTCTCATGCCACGGACGCCGGAGAGGCACAGCCCCTCCGGCGTCCGTGGTGTGTTGCGAACCGTCGGGCGCTCGGCCCCCGATATCAGGCGTTGCCGCCCGTGGCGGTCGCGTCACCGCTGATCGCGGTCGCGTTGCCGGTGTTGAGCGCGTCGGCACTCGCATTGCCGCTCGTCGCGTTCCCGGTGGTGATGGTGCACCGGCCGATACAGGTGCCCACACCGGAGGTGGCGGAGCCCGAGGTGGCCGTGCCGCCGACGGTGGTGTTCTCGGCGTTGGCGGAGCCGCTGACGGCGCTGGCGTCACCGCCCGTGCGCGTGCCCTGGTCGCCCCCGTCCCCGCCCCGCACGGTCTTCCCGGTCGAGCTCGCGGCCGTGTGGCTGCTACGGCTCAGCACGTCGGCGGTCACGGCCGTGTTGACGCTGTCGAAGCAGAGGCCGTTGCACCGGTTGGAGGCGCCGTCGCCCACAGCGGTGTTGGTGCTGGTGCCGCAGAGGCCCGTGCACTCGTTGAACGCACCCGCCCCGACCGAGGTGGTCGTGCTGTCTCCGCACAGGCCCGTGCACAGGCCGGAGGCGCGGTCACCCACGGCGGTGTTGGTGCTGTCGCGGCACAGGCCCGTGCAGCTGCCGGAGGCGCCCTCGCCCGTGGCGATGTTGTTGGTCCCCTCGCAGAACCCTTCACAGGCTCCGGGAGAAGCGCTGCCCACGAGGGCGCTGATGCTGCTGTGGCCGTAGTACGGGGCTGCGGGTGCGGCCATCGCGGTCGCAGGCAGGGCGATGCCGCCGGCCAGTGCCACGGTGGCCGTGGCCAGCACGATGCGACGGGTCCAGGAACGCTGGTTCATGGGAAATTCTCCGGGGTTTGTCGTGCGGAGCAATTCGACTGTGGCCAAGCGTGCGCGCGCCGAGGCCGCCGATCAGATACGTCCGTGACATACGGACGCGGGGATCCCCTGGGGTTTGGTCGGGGCCGACGCTATCGCGCGGATACGGTCACCGTACGGATTCACCTGCGCACGGCGTGTTGTCACGCCCTCGGCGTCTCACCCGGGCCGCCCGGTGTTCCCTAGGCGGGATGACCGGGAATTACCAAGATCGACCATATCCGTCAAGCCCCGAATGTGAGTGGCGTGACGCGGATCCCGGTATCGGGTTTATTTGAAGTACGCCCTCACCGGGAAGCACCGGAAGAAGTAGAGGGCAGGGAATCACTCCGGATCCTTTATCCGGAAGATTCTCTCATCCCCTCCCTTTTCTTCCTTTCCTTTTCCGAATGGAGAACGACCATGTTCAAGATCCTGTCGACCCGCCGCATCGTCCTTGCTTCCGCTTCCGTCGCCCTGCTGGGTGGTGGCATTG
>NZ_JBHVYI010000207.1:0-1434 GCF_042880975.1 Streptomyces sp. NPDC058289 | reverse complement strand
CAGGGCTCGGGGTGTCCGGGCCCGATCCCCGGGACACCCCCTGGGCCCCCGGCCACTACCCTGTGCCTCGTGACCACCGTTCGCCTGCCCCTCTTCCCGCTGAACTCGGTGCTGTTCCCGGGACTCGTGCTCCCGCTGAACATCTTCGAGGAGCGTTATCGCGCCATGATGCGCGAGCTGCTGAAGGCGGGAGAGGACGAGCCCCGCCGTTTCGCGGTCGTCGCGATCCGCGACGGCCGGGAGGTCGCCCCGACCGCGCCCGGCCTGCCGGACCAGACGGGCGTGCCCGAGCGCGGCCCGGCCGCCGGTTTCGGCGCCGACCCGGTCCAGGCCTTCCACCGGGTGGGCTGCATCGCGGACGCGGCCTCGATCCGGGAGCGGGAGGACGGCAGCTTCGAGGTGATGGCGACCGGCACCGTCCGGGTCCGGCTGCTCTCGGTCGACGCGTCCGGACCGTTCCTGGTGGCGGAGCTGGAGGAGCTCCCCGAGGACGCGGGCGACGGCGCGGGCGCGCTGGCGGAGGGCGTGCTGCGGGCGTTCCGCACGTACCAGAAGCGGCTCGCGGGAGCCCGCGAACGCTCCCTGACCGGCATGGACCTCCCCGACGAGCCGTCGGTGGTCTCGTACCTGGTCGCGGCGGCCGCGGTGCTGGACATCCCGGCGAAGCAGCGGCTGCTCCAGGCCCCGGACACGGCGACCCGCCTCGCGGAGGAGCTGAAGCTGCTGCGCACCGAGACGGCCGTCATCCGCCACCTCCCCTCGCTCCCGGCCGTGGACCTCACCCGCGCCCCGACGAGCCCCAACTGACGAAGGACCCATGGCGAAGAAGAAGCCGGCGGGCACTCCGGCGATCGTGGCCCTGACGGCGGCCGGCGCCGATTTCACCGTGCACGCCTACGAGCACGACCCGGCCCACCCGTCCTACGGCGAGGAGGCCGCGCAGGCCCTCGGGGTCTCCCCCGCGCAGGTCTTCAAGACGCTGCTGGCCGACGTGGACGGCTCGCTGGTGGTCGCGGTGGTCCCGGTCTCGGGCAGCCTCGACCTGAAGGCCCTGGCCGCCGCGGTGGGCGGCAAGCGCGCGGCGATGGCCGATCCGGCCCTGGCCGAGCGCACCACGGGCTACGTCCTGGGCGGCATTTCCCCGCTGGGCCAGCGCAAGCGGCTGCGGACGGTCCTGGACGCCTCGGCCTCGGGGTTCCCCACGATCTGCGTATCGGCGGGCCGCCGCGGCCTGGAGGTCGAACTCCCGGCGACCACCCTCACCGCCCTGACCGCAGCCACTCTGGCCCCGATCGCCCGCGCGTAACGCTGCGCGGAGCAGAGGTCCCCTTTTGCGCGGGGTCCGGGGCGGAGCCCCAGGGGGTCCGGGGCGCAGCCCCAGGGGGTCCGGGGCGCAGCCCCAGGGGGTCCGGGGCGCAGCCCCAGGGGGTCCGG
>NZ_JBHVYI010000206.1:0-1451 GCF_042880975.1 Streptomyces sp. NPDC058289 | reverse complement strand
AAAGAACTTCCCAATAGGGATGTCAAGCCGTCTGCGTGGCTGATGGTGCGGGCTGGTAGCACGCTCCGTCGCGGAGCATGGCCCAGAGAACGTTGGCCCGGCGGCGTGCGAGAGAGAGTACCGCTTGCTTGTGGCCCTTCCCCTCGTCGCGTTTGCGTTGGTAGTACGTCCGAGATGCGGGGCACGTCCTGAGGCTGGCCATGGAGGAGAGGTAAAAGGCCCGTAGAAGGCCACGGTGGTAGCGGCGGGGGCGGCGCATATTGCCGCTGACGCGCCCGGAATCTCGTGGCACGGGGGCTAGGCCGGCAAAGCCGGCCAGGCGATCCGGTGTGCCGAACGCGTCCATCGCGCCGCCGGTCGCGGCGATGAACTCGGCGCCGAGCAGGGCGCCCATCCCGGGCAGGCTGCGGATTACCTCGGCATGGGGATGTTCGCGGAACCGTGCCTCGATGAGTGCGTCGAGCTCGGCGATCTCCTCGTCGAGGGCGATGACTCCCTTCGCGAGACGGGCAACCATGGCGGCGGCCAGCTTCTCGCCTGGCAGGGACGTCTGCTGGCCAATGGCAGCTTCGAGAGCTGTGGCGGCGATGGTTGCGGCATTCTTGACCTTGCGGTTCCTGAGCCAGGTCTCGATGCGTTTGGCGCCGCTGCGGCGGAGCGCGGCCGGGGTCTGGTAGCCGGTCAGCAGCATGACCGGGCCCCTGTTCGTCAGCGCAAGAGTCCGTTCCAACGCCGGAAAAATCTCCAGGAGTTGGGCTCGGAGTCGGTTGATCTGCCGGGTGCGGTCGCAGACGAGGTCGGTGCGGCGCCCAGTCAGGGTGCGCAGGTCGACGGCAACCTCGTCGCCGGGCCGCAGCAGACCGAGGTCATTGCGCATCCGGGCCTGGTCGGCGATGACGAAGGCGTCCTTGGCGTCAGTCTTGCCCTGGCCGCGGTATCCGGCGGATGCCTGGTGCACCGCCAGACCGGTGAGGTAGGTCATCGGCTGGCCGTGGCCTAGGAGCAACCCGATGAGCAGGGCCGCGCCGCCGTGGTTGATGTCCACCGCCCACAGGACGTCCTCGGAGAGCGCAAGTACATCGCCGATGAGCTCCAGCAGGACCGGCTCGTCGTTCAGGACCCGGCGCGATAGGAGGCGTTTGCCTTGGGCGTCGATCACCAGGCAGTGGTGATGTTCCTTGCCGATGTCCACTCCGGCCCATATTTGGGGCACGGCCACCTCCGCCAGCTCGTCGTCTCACATTGGTCCCAGCAGACGACCTCGCCGGCGTTGTCCTACGAAGCGATCAAGTCGCGTATCCCAATTAGCGGTCGAGTCGTCGCGGGGCTCCGGGCGGCCAAGTTCTTTGAGCCATCATGCGGCGACAAGCTCACAGCCATACCCGGAACCCCTGGGCTTCCCCGATCCTACGAATGACCAGATGCGGCCCGCTTGAAAGGTAGGACAAGCT
>NZ_JBHVYI010000205.1:0-1574 GCF_042880975.1 Streptomyces sp. NPDC058289 | reverse complement strand
GGGTGAGCGAGCAGGCCAAGGACGCCGTCGCCCGCGCCGTGGCCGAGCTGGGGTACGTCCCCAACCAGGCGGCCAGGGCGCTGGCCGGCAACCGGACCGACGCGGTCGCCCTCGTCATCCCGGAGACCGAGGCCAGGGTCTTCTCGGAGCCCTACTTCCTCGACCTGATCCGCGGGGTCAGCGCCGAACTGGCCGAAGCCGACAAGCAGCTGCTGCTCACCCTGGTCCGCACCGAGGCCGAGCGTCAGCGGTTCGAGCACTACCTGGCCGCACAGCGCGTCGACGGCGTCCTGCTGGCATCCGTCCACGGCGACGACCCGCTGCCCGACCGGATCGTGAAGCTCGGGCTGCCGGTCGTCATGAACGGCCGGCGCTCCGAGGCCGAGCCGGTCGACTACGTGGACTCCGACAACATCGGCGCGGGACGGGCGGCCGTCGCCCACCTCGTGGGGCGGGGCCGCAGCCGGATCGCGACCATCAGCGGCCCCCTCGACATGTACGTCGCCCGCGCGCGGCTCGGCGGCTACCGCGCGGGTCTCGCCGAGGCCGGCCTCGCGCCCGACGAGTCGCTCGTGGCGACCGCGGACTTCACCGAGGAGGGCGGCCGGCTGGCGATGCGCGAGCTCCTGGAGCGCGCCCCCGGCCTGGACGCGGTCTTCGCCGGCTCCGATGTGATGGCGGCCGGTGCACGCGGGGTGCTGCGCGAGGCGGGGCGACGGGTCCCCGAGGACGTGGCCCTGGTCGGTGTGGATGATTCAGTGGTGGCCCGGCTGATGGATCCGCCGCTGACGAGCGTGCGCCAGCCGATCGAGGAGATGGGCCGCACGATGACCCGGCTGCTGCTCCACCAGATCGCGGAAGAGTCCCGAGTCGGTGGCACCCCGGGGCACGGAGCGGGCGAGGGGCCGAGCCGGGTGCTTCCGACGGAACTGGTCGTGCGGGACTCCTCCTGAGCGGTTTGCCCGGGACGGACGGCTTCGGTCGACGAGAACGGGGCGGTAGCCGGAATTGGGCCGGACGAAGCCTTCCCTTGGGCGGTTCTTCCTGAGCGTGCCGAGGCCCGGAGCGGCACGGAAGTTGGATTCCGTACCGCTCCGGGCTTTATACGCGTGGTGCCTCAGAGCGCCGGGTGGGCGTTCTTCATGAGCTCCTGGAACTGGGCCGAGAACCACTGGCCTGACAGTGGTGCGTCGGGGAGGGAGCCCGACATGCTGTTGCCGTTGCGTGCGTTGCCCGTGTAGGTCGGGTCGCACATGCGGTCGAAGCCCTTGCCTTCGTTGTTGGGGATTTCCTTGCTCGCGCCGTCGGACTCGCCCGGGGGCTTGATCCATACGTAGGCGTCGATGCCTGCGGCGGGGGCGGCCTGGGGTCGTTCGCCGAGGCCGGCGCCGGCCTGGTTGCACCAGTTGCCGAGGTGGATGCGCCGGTCGTAGCGGCCGCCGTTGACGTAGGTGTCGACGCTGGTCAGTGCGCCGGGTGCGGTCGGGCGGGCGGTGCCGCCCCAGCCGTTGCGGGAGGTGTCGATCAGCATGCCGAGGTTCGCGTCGAAGCCCAGGGAGACCAGCTTGGTCCGC
>NZ_JBHVYI010000204.1:0-1891 GCF_042880975.1 Streptomyces sp. NPDC058289 | reverse complement strand
TGGGGGGTGACACCCGGTTCCCCGTGGCGCGGCGGGGCCGGCCCCCCCCGCTCCCCCCCGCCCCCGCCCCTACCCCCACGGACACCCGAGAGACACCCCCTACCGCCCAGCCCCTCGCACCCGAAACCGGAAGGCAGCCACAGCCATGACCAAGCGCGCGCTCAGCGACCAGCCCTTGGCCAACCCCGGGAAACTGTTCATCGGCGGCACCTGGGTCCCGGCCCGGGACGGCCGTACCGAACCGGACATCAGCCCCGTGGACGGCCAGGAGATCGTGCCGGTGGCCCAGGCGGCCGCCGCGGACGCGGACGCGGCCGTGGCCGCCGCCCGTACGGCGTACGAGGAAGGTCCCTGGAGCAGACTGTCCGCCCAGGAACGCGCGCTGCGGCTGAACCGGGTCGGGGAGCTCATCGAGCGCGACCTGGAGGAGATCGCCCTGCTGGAAACGGTGGACATGGGCAAGCCGTTCGCCTTCTCCTCCACGGTCGACGCCCCCATGGCCGCCCAGCTCATGCACTACTACGCCGGAGCCGTGACCCGGGTCGACGGTTCCTCCCGGGCCCCGGCCGGCGGGCAGCTCGCGTACACCCTGCGCGAACCGCTGGGCGTGGTCTGCGCCATCACCCCCTTCAACTTCCCGCTGCTCCTGTCGATGACGAAGATCGCCCCGGCCCTCGCGGCCGGGAACACGGTGGTCCACAAGCCCTCGCCCGCCACCCCGCTCACCGCCCTGAAGATCGCCGAGCTGTTCCAGGAGGCGGAGATTCCGGACGGCGTGCTGAACGTCATCACCGGTCCGGGCGTGGAACTGGGCGAGACCCTCACCGGCCACCCCGGCATCGACAAGATCGCCTTCACCGGGTCCACCTCCGTGGGGCAGTCGATCATCCGCAAGGCGGCCGGCACCCTGAAGAAGGTGACGATGGAGCTCGGCGGCAAGTCCGCCAACATCGTCTTCGCCGACGCCGACCTCGACGCCGCCGAGGAACTCGCCTTCTTCGGCATCTACTACAACAAGGGCGAGATCTGCACCGCCGGCTCCCGGCTGCTGCTCCAGCGCCCGATCCACGACGAGATGGTCGAACGGCTCGTGGCCCGCGCGGCCGCCCTGCTGCCCGGAGACCCGCGCGACCCGGCCACCCTCTTCGGACCGCTCGCCCACCGCGGCCAGTTCGACAAGGTCAGCTCGTACATCGAGGTCGGCGAGAAGGAAGGCGCCGTCCTGCGCGTCGGCGGCACCGGCTGGACCCCCGAAGGGGCCTCCTCCGAAGGCCTGTACTTCCTGCCGACCATCTTCACCGGCGTCGACAACTCCATGCGGATCGCCCAGGAGGAGATCTTCGGGCCCGTCCTGTCGATCATCCCCTTCGACACCGAGGAGGACGCCGTACGCATCGCCAACGACAGCGCGTACGGCCTCGCCGCCGGCGTCCACACGAGGGACCTGCGGCGCGCCCACCGGGTCGCCTCGCAGATCAAGGCCGGCACCGTCTGGGTCAATTGCTACAACCAGTACGACCCCGCCGTGCCCTACGGCGGCTACAAGGCCTCCGGCTACGGGCGCGAGTGCGGCCCCGAGTCCCTGGAGAGCTACACCCAGACCAAGTCGGTCTGGATCGGAATGGACTGACCTGGCACCCGGCTGCCCCCCCGTACCCACCTGAGGAGCCCCCATGCGGATCGGCATCATCGGCACAGGCCGGATCGGATCGACCCTGGCCAGGATCCTCGTGGCGGCGGACCACCAGGTCGTGCTCGCCAACGCCCGCGGCCCGCAGAGCCTCGCGGCCCTGCTGACCGAACTGGGCCCCGCGGCCTCGGCGGCGGACCCCGCCGAGGCCGCGGCCCGGGGCGTAGTGCTCGTGCTGGTGGTGCCGGTGGACGGCGGGCA
>NZ_JBHVYI010000203.1:0-1972 GCF_042880975.1 Streptomyces sp. NPDC058289 | reverse complement strand
CCGCCGGCCGGAGGCGCTCGGCGTCGCCGGCGTCGACGCCGCCGGGGACACCGCCGCGGATGCCGGGCCGGGCACCGGGCCGGATCGCGCTCCGGATGGTGCTCCGGCATGGCGCCGGGTACGGCCTCTTGTTCGGCGGGCCCGGTGCGAGCGTCCGGGCGGGCGGGGCTGGAGCAGGGGCATGTGGTCTCCCATACGTCCGGGCCCGAGCACTTCCACCTCGCGCTCGGCGTCCGGGGGTCGACGTCGTAACCGCTCCTCGGCGGGCGGGAGATGGGCGCCTGGCCCACCGGGCCGGCCGGGAGCGGGGGCCGGAGTGCAGAAGCATCGTGGAGGTATGCAAGCCCTCCACAGGATTTATCGAAACGTGATAATTTCTGGCCCTCGCACAGCCATCGCATCGAACATCCCCGGAAGATTCCCTTCCAGTGGTGCGGTTGCGACGGGGTTGACGCCTGATCCGCCGCCGCACCTCCCCGACGGCGATCGAGCCGATGCCGCGGGACTGCGGGCTTGCCACCGTCCCACGGGGCAGGCCATACCCCGGCTTGAACGAGGTAACAATGTGCGAACTTCTGAACCGCATCTGGTCCCGACCGCGGGGCGAGTGGACCCGGGTCCTGCGCAAGGAACTGCCCACGGTGGCGGCGGGGATGGTGGAGGAACTACGGGAGACCGTGCCCGGATTCTCGGCGCTCGTCGAGGAGATCGGCGACGAGGTGGTCAGACGGAAGGTGGAAGGGGCCCTGCTCACCGTCCTCGGCTACCGCGAGGGCGCCGGCGGCGCCGGATGTACGGGGACCGGCGGGGCCGACGCGGACGACACGGCCCGCGCGCAGGAGCCTGCGGACCATCACGCGCCGACCCGGCCCGGCCCCGGACCCACCACCACGGCCGCCGACTTCGAAGCCGAGCACGCCCGGCCCCACCCGCAGCCACACCCACACGCACACCCGCACACGGCTTTCGGCGGCGGGGAGTTGCCACCCCTGCAAGCCGTGCCCTTACAACGGTTCGGCTCGGTCCGCGAGCACGCCCGGCGCGAGCTGTTCTCCCTGCTCACGGGTGACGCCCCGCACCGCGAACCGGCCCTCGCCGAACTGGCCGGCCCGGCCGGCTGGCCCCTCCCGGTCGCCGTACGGGCGGTCGCCCTGGCCTCGCCCGGCGAGACCCAGCAGCTCGCGGCGCTCCTCGACGACTGCCTCGGCGGGATGGTCGCGGGCCAGCCCTGCCTGCTCGTTCCCACCGCCGACCCGGAGGCCCGTACCGCCCTGGACAACGTGCTGCGCGGCCGTCTCGCCGTGGTCGGCCACCCGGTGGCCCCCGGCGACACCCCTTCCTCCCTGCGCTGGGCGGTGCGCCTCCTCGCGCTGGTCCCGCCTCAAGCCCGGTCCGGCCCGGACGCCCGGACGGTGTTCGTGGACGACCACCTCTCGACGCTGCTGCTCCTCCAGGACGAGCCACTGGCCCACGCACTCGCCGCCCGCTGGCTGCGGCCGCTGGCGGACCTCACCCCGCGCCAGAGCGAACGGCTCGAAGTGACCCTGCTCGCCTGGCTGGAGGGCGGCGGAGCACCCGAGGCGGCCAAGGCCCTGAGCGTGCACCCGCAGACGGTCCGCTACCGGATGCGCCAGCTGGAGAAGCTCTTCGGGCCCGGCCTGCGGGACCCGCGCACCCGCTTCGAACTCGAACTGGCCCTGCGGAGCCGCCGGTTGATGGCCCAGGTGCGGCTGCGGCCGGTCCGGGGCGGCCGCCGGGCGCGCGTGGTGAACGCCGATTTCCGCCCGTCTCCGGGCGACGGCCGCATCGCCCGCGTCAACGGCCTCTAGAGAGCGGAGAGGGGACACGAGAGCCCCAGGGAGCGGACACACGAGGCGGTGGGGGCCCCCCGCGGGGGGCCGGGCCGCCCCCCCCCTTTGGCAGGTGCACGGCCCGAGGGGGGGCCCCGGAAACACCCCCCCCCCCCCCCGCC
>NZ_JBHVYI010000202.1:0-2022 GCF_042880975.1 Streptomyces sp. NPDC058289 | reverse complement strand
GGATGGCGCGGGCCCGGCCCCGGGCGTGGTCGTCAGACGCGGTCGGCCGCGATCAGGAGGTACTGGAAGGAGCCGTCCTTGTAGGACTCGATGAACGCCTCCTCGATGCCGGTGACCAGCGAGGACGTGGCCCGCAGTTCCCAGTAGGGCAGGGTCGCGGGGGTCAGGTCGATCACGGCCTGCGGCACGAGCCGGTTGTCCGCCATGGAGCGCAGGTACTCCCGGCGGGAGTGGATGTTGCACTCGAAGTGCGCGTTGATCTGGGAGACCCACTTCGAGGGCTGGCCGTACCGCGGGTTCCAGCAGCCGGTGATGGTCACGTACCGGCCGCCGACCTTCAGGACGCGGGAGTGCTCGGCGAAGAGGTCGTCCAGGTCGACGTACATGCTCGACTCGTTGTTCCACGACGCCGCGGCCTGCCCGGTCTCGAAGGGCGTGCCGAGCATGTTGCAGACGCGGGCCCGGACGTGGTCGTCGATGCCGAGTTCGAGGGCGCGCTGGTTGGCGAAGTCGGCCTGCTTGGCGGACAGGGTGACGCCCTCGACCTTGCATCCGAAGCGCTGGTGGGCCATGACCATCGAGCCGCCGCGGCCGCAGCCGGCGTCCACGAGCGTGTCCTCGCGGCCGACGGGGCCGAGGTGGTCCAGGAGGAGTTCGGCCTGTGCCGACTCCAGCCGGTGGAGCTCGGCGACCAGCTTCTTCTCGTAGGCGCTGTCGTCGGTGTCGCCGAGCGCGGAGTGGTCGACGTCGCCGATGCCGTAGTGGTGGTGGTACAGGCCGTCCACGTCGCCGAGGCGCAGGTTCACCGGCCTGGCCTCGTTGTTCCAGTAGCGGGCGATGTCCCCCTGGTAGGGGGTGGCCGGCCCGGGAATGATCACGGGGGCCGGGGTGGTGCCGTTGGAGCCGGTGGTGCCGGTGGTGCCGGTGGTGATGTCAGTGCTGGTCACTGATAGATCCGTCCTTACCAGAAGTCGGGCAGGCTGTAGCGATACGTATTGGTCTGGTGCCAGTGGTGGTTGCCGTCGAGCCAGACGGCGACTCCCCGCAGGAAGCGCAGCACGCTCGGGACGGGGCAGGCCGCGGCCAGGGCGGCGGCCTCCGCTTCGAAGGCGTGCATGAGGTCGTTGTGGACCTCGACCGCCTTCAGGTAGCCCTCCTTGTCGGAGGTCCCCTCCCGCTCGGCGATCACCACGGGAAGGTTCATGTGCCTTCCGGGGGCGGCGAGTTCCTTGGTGTAGGAGTACAGGTCGTTGACGATCGTGGTGGCGTTGCCGGCGAGCGCGATGACCCGTTGCATGGCTGCCTGGGCGTGCAGATCGGCCGGGAGCTCGTACCCGCCGACGGTGTCGGTGATGGTGGGGCAGGGGCGGAAGTTGTTGAACTGCCGCATGGCCAGGTACTCCCACACCTCGGGGACGTACTCCGTCTGGCTCCAGGCCGCCTCGGCGAGGTACCCGAGGTGCAGCCGGGCCATGTCGTGCCGGTAGCGGTCCGCCTGCGAGGGGCTGGCCTGCCGGACGAAGTACTCCATGGCGGAGGTGTAGGCCCGCCGGGGCGCGTCCGACTGGAGCGACCCCACCCACTGCGGCTCGTACTCCTTCGTCGTGTGGAGGGGGTCGATCGCGGTGTGCGCCAGCAGGAGGCGTCCACCGAGGCCGATGGGCGAGCCGCCGTGGTCCTCGCAGTAGCAGTCGTCGACCGCGTTCTCGGCGACCATCAGCCGGGCGGCGACCATCAGGTGCTCGATGGTGGGAGCGTCCGGGTGGCAGGCCACCATGTAGCGCCCGACGTGGAAGCCGTCGAACTGGTTCTCCCAGGCATCGGGGAACAGGTCGACCTCGTCCACCGCCCAGGCCTTGATCCGCCGGCTGACCTCCTCCACCCGCACCGGGTCGGGCTCCGGCACGGGGTGGTAATAGAGGCCCGGAATCGGGTTTCCGGCCGCCGGAGCCCCGGGCTCCGGAGCCGCCGCGGGTGCGGCGGGCTCTTCCCGGCGGGCCGGGTGCAGGCCCGCCGTGCCCC
>NZ_JBHVYI010000201.1:0-2117 GCF_042880975.1 Streptomyces sp. NPDC058289 | reverse complement strand
CAACGTTCTCTGGGCCATGCTCCGCGACGGAGCGTGCTACCAGCCCGCACCATCAGCCACGCAGACGGCTTGACATCCCTATTGGGAAGTTCTTTATCTACCAAGATCTTCCGGGCTTGCCGATGGCCTTGAGGGTCTCGGGTCGTTTGACGGTTTTGCCGACGTCGTAGCGGGGTGCCCGGTATTTGTTTTTGGCGCCGGGTGGCCGTCCGGGGCCGGAGCCTCGGGGTTTGGGAACACGGGCCGGGCAGGCGAGGTGAGCGCGGATGTTCCGAAACCCCCGGCGGACCCGAGCCGGGGTGAGCCGATCGGAGGCGGTGGGCTTCTCCCAGGGCCGACGGAGGTCCGCGGCGAGTGGCCGGGCGAGTCGGAGCTGGGTGTGGGCGACGATCAGGATCCAGGTCCAGCGGTCCGCCGCATCAGGGATGCGGAGTTTCGGGGTGGTCCAGCCGAGTGTCTGCTTCACGAAGCGGAAGGTGTGCTCCAGGTCGAAGCGGCGGAGAAACGCCTGCCAGAAGCGGTCGACATCGTCGGGGGTGGCGCCGATCTTGGAGGACCATAACCACACCGGCGGAGCATCTCGTTCCTTGGAAAGGTGCTCTACCTTCAGGCGGATCAGCGTTCCCTCAACCAAGGGCAGTTCGCCGTCGTGGTCGAGCCAGGAGGAGCGGTGGGTGAGTCGGGGGGTGGACCCGGTCCCATGCCTGGGTTTCGGCTTTGCCGTAGTTGGTGGTGTCGGTGACCGTGGTGATCGCGGGCTCGGGCCAGGTCTCCGGCTTGGTGAAGCGGAACTCGGGGCCATGCTTGGGCGGCCGGCCATTGACGCCGTGCATCCTCGGTGGCTTCGGCAGCCGCATCACGCGGTCGGACCGGACCCGTCCGACCAGCTCGACCGGCAGGTCACGCAGGACCCAGGCCAGGCGGGTGACGTCGTAGCTGGCATCGCTGACGATCACGATGGCCGGGTCCCCGGCCTGCCACTGCCCCGCGGTGATGAGTCGTTCAACGACTCCTCGGAGCTGATCGGCGGTGATCGCGGTCGCGTCGTCGACCGGGCCGAGCCGGACCGCGTCCAGGATCGCGGTCCAGGACGTGGCACCCGGCTCCAGCACGGCCACGAAGGAATAGGGCCAGCCCAGGATGAACTGCGAGGCCGTCTTCGCGCGCCCGTAGACGTGGCAGAACAGCCGCTCCGCTGAGCACGGCGCGTCCGAGCGGAGCCACGGTGACACATCGACCGCCAAGACCAGGCGTCCGCCGTCGAACCGCGGCAAGGGCAGCCCTGCCAGCAGCGTCCGTAGCCGGTCGACGTCGATCCGGCCGCGGTTCAAGCCGCCGTACATTGCTCCGTGCCCGCGACGATGCTCGGGCAGAAGGGTCAAGTCCACCGGGGACTTCACCGCCCCATCGGCACACAGCACCGCGTCCACCAACTCGAACAGTTCGTCGCGCCGAGCGGTCAGACACTCGTAGAACTCGCCCCGGAAGCGTGACGCCTCCGCGAACGCTTCCCTCCGAACAGCATCAGGCAGCAGACTCACCCTCACGGCCTTCGTCGGGGTCACGTGCACCTTGGTCGGAGCACATGATCAGACGAAGGCCGCCCCCCATGTCCGGCGATTCTCCATGTGAGCGACTCAGTTCGAGGCGCCCTTCGAGGGGACCCGAACCTCAAGCGAGTCCCTACCACCCCATGTTCTTGGCCACCTCGGCCTGGGCTGCGGCGATCTCTTCACCGGTGGACTCGATGATGTCCACCTCCTCCAGGCGTGCCAGCAGGTCTGCGAGAGCCTGCTTCTGAGCCGGGTGCGTGATCGGTACGGTGTTCAGGTCGGTGCTCATCAGCCAGTCGAACAGCACGATCGCGTCAGCACGCCACAGGCGGAGATCGACGGTTGGTGTAGACCCCCAGGGGAACCCAGTTTCCATGTGAGCATCTTGCCAGGTCAGCGCGCTGTGGCGCGTCACAGATCAACGGTGACGCGGCTGCCTGCCCAACCTTCGGCGTCGAGGCCGGAAGAAAAAGAACTTCCCAATAGGGATGTCAAGCCGTCTGCGTGGCTGATGGTGCGGGCTGGTAGCACGCTCCGTCGCGGAGCATGGCCCAGAGAACGTTG
>NZ_JBHVYI010000200.1:0-2192 GCF_042880975.1 Streptomyces sp. NPDC058289 | reverse complement strand
GGGGCCCCGGCTCCACCCCCCCCGCGCACCACCCCCCCGGGGCCACCCCCCCCCCCCCCGTCAAAAAACCAGCCCCTCCGGCGTTTGAGGCGCGGGGGCCCGGGGGCCGGCCCCCGGCAACGGCGCCGCACGCGGCAACGGGGTCCGGGCGGAGCCCGGGGAACGGTGGAAGGGCGGGTAGGGGACCCAACCCCGCAGGGCCAACCCACCCGCACCCATCCACCGTCTAAATCCTCGATCCCCCCACCGATCCGGGACTCACGGACGGGTCCGCCCGGGGCGGCGCCACCGACGGCCCCGGGGGCAGCGCGCCCGGCACGGCCGGGGTCGCAACGGACCCGGGCGGCGGCGACTGCGGCGCCTGCGCGGGCGGAGCCAACCGCACAGCCGGCAGCGCCAGCAGCATGCCGATCCGCAGCGCCCCCGGCCGCGGCCCGATCACAGCCCGGTTCGCCGCGTAGAGAGCCTGCCAACCCCCCGCGACCCCGCGCCTCCGCGCGATCGCCACCAGCGTGTCCCCGCTCCGCACCACGTGCATCCGCCCCGCCAGCCCGTACCGCTTCGCACACACGGGCCACGCTTCCCAGCCCTGGCTCCCCAGCAGCTCTTCCCCCACCCGGATCTGCTGCTCCCGCGTGGCGAGGTCCGCCCTCGGGGCGAAGGCCAGCCCTCCGTGCTCCTCCCACGTCGGCTGCCAGAACTGCAGTCCGCCGTAGAAGCCGTTCCCCGTGTTCACCGCCCAGCGACCCCCGCTCTCGCAGTCGGCCACGCAGTCCCAGGGCCACTTCCCGCCGGGCCCGCAGTCCACCGCGCGGCCGGGCGCCCCCGGCCGGGGCGGGGGCGGCGCCGCGACCGCCGCCGCGGGCGACGCCGAAGCCAGTACGACCAGCGCCAGCACCAGCGCCGCCGCGCCCACCCCACCCGGAACCCCGAAGTTGCGCATCGCGTCACGCTACGCAGCCCCGTACCGCCCCCCGCGCGCGCCACACCGCGCCCCGCGCGCCCCCACCCGCTCGGCCCACCGGCCAAACGGCCAGCACCGGGCATCAACTGCGCACAACCAAAAAAGAGTTGGCACGAAAACAACGGCCCGGTCGGACCGTTCACTCCTTCGGGGGTCCGGTTCGATTCCGTTCCCTCAAACGGCGTGACCCCGGCCGCCACTCCCCCGTTGAGCCCGGCGAGCCGGAACCCCCCGGCCCCGCACGCCTAGTCCGAGGAGCCACCCCGTGCCGCGCATGCTCGAAGTCAGTGATGAGGTACGTGCCGAGATCGGCGACGAGGAGGCCGAGCGGCTGCTCGCAGGTGACGGATCCCCGGGCAGTTACGACTGCACTTCCTGCCGCACCCCCGGCGACTCCGAGCGCGAGCAGACCAGCACCGTGCTGTTCGTCGGCGACGAGACGGCCGTCCTGGCCTTCGCCCACGCCGGCTGCATCCCCTCGCAGGTCGTCTCCGTCCCCGAGGCGGACCTCCAGGGCGCCGTCCGCTCCATCACGGGCGACAGCCCCGCCCCCGCCCCCGCCGGCGACGTCCCGCAGTCCGTGCCCGGCGGCCAGGCCGTCCTCGGCATCACCAGCGGCCTGATCCTGATCAACGGCGAGCTGCACCCCGCCCTCGTGGTCGAGCCGACCGCGCCCATCGCGCGCCCCGGCACCACCGGTCCCGGCGACGACTTCCTCCCGCTCCTCATCGAGCAGGGCTTCATCCCCATGACCGACACCGAAGAGGTCCCTCAGGCCCTGAGCGGCTGGTCGATCCTGCTCGCCGCCGGCCAGCTGCACTCGGTGCTCCAGCCCGGTCAGATCGCCTGGTGGCAGGCGCACCGGCCGCTGTCGGTGACCGACGGCTGGCGGGCCGCCGTCAACAAGACGCAGCGCGTCCTGGTGTACGCGGCCCCCGTCGGCACCATCGGCCAGCAGCCCCGCGAGGACCTGCTGCGCGACGCCCTGGACAAGGCCGCCCGCAACGGCAAGCTGGTCGCCGCCTCGATGCCGCTGGCGGGCACCCCCGGCGCCTGAGGCCCCCGGCTCCCGGGGCCTTCCCGGGCTCCCGCTCCCCCGCTCTGCCTTCCGTCCCCGAAACGGCCGTCCGACCCCCCTCACGGGGGCCGGGCGGCGTGCGCCGGGGGTGGGGGGGGGGGCCGGCGCCCCCCCCCCCGGGTGAGGTTTTGGGCCCGCCCACCCCCCAAC
>NZ_JBHVYI010000199.1:0-2249 GCF_042880975.1 Streptomyces sp. NPDC058289 | reverse complement strand
GGTGGGCGCGCGCCGGGGCCCCCGCGCTCCGGCACCCCCACCTGATCCCCGCCACCCACGCCCGGGGCCAGCCCCCCCGGGGCCGGGACCGCGGCGGGCGGGTGGCCGGAGCCTTCGCTCGCGGCCACCCGCCCGGGGGTTCCCTACGCCCTACGCCCTAGCCGGCAGAGCGAGCAGGACCAGGGGGCTGGTCGTCGGCTGCGCCGATCCCCCGGCGGGCTCCAGCGTCAGGCCCACCGCCGTGGCCGTACCGAGGCCGCCGTCCAGTACGGCCGCCCCGTCGCCGGTGAGGAAGCCGGCCGGGCGCATCGTGCCGCGGTCGGCCAGCCAGAGCTGGTACGTGTGGCCCTCCCCGGCGGCCGGCAGTCGGTCGGCGAGGAACACGGCCCGGTCCCGGGCGGCGGAGGTGATCACCGTTGCGGCGGCTCCCCCGCTGGTGCGGCCGTGGACGGTACGGGCGTCCGGGGCGGCAACCACGGACCGCAGCTCCTGGCTGCGCGCCTCGGCCTGCCGGGCCTCCTGCCGGGCCCGGTCCGCCTGCCTGCTCTCGTGGAGCGCGGCGCCGCCGAAGACGGCCGCGCCGACGAGGGACGCGGCGACGACGAATGCCCCGGCCCTGCGCGGGAGCCGGTCGAGGAATCCGGCCGCCCGGCGGACGCCGACCCTCGGGGGCAGCTGGCGGACGGTCTCGATGCGGGCGAGCACGTCCGCCTTCAGCTGCGGCGGGGGCACGAGGGTCACGGCGGCGGCCAGCCGGCCGGCCGTGGCCGAGAACTCCGCGACGTCTCCGGAACACGGCGCGCAGCGGGCCAAGTGCCGGGAGAAGGCCTCCTGTTCGCCCGGACCGAGCGCGTCCAGTACGTAGGCCGCGGTGAGGGTGTGCAGTTCTTCGTCGTGCTTCACGTGGTCACCCCCATGCAGTCGCGCAGGCGGATCAGTCCGTCGCGCATCCGGGTCTTGATCGTGGGAAGAGGAGTCTGGAGGCTCTCGGCGACCTCACGGTAGGTCAGCCCCTGGTAATAGGCGAGGGTGACGGCCTGGCGCTGGAGCTCGGTCAGCCGGCGCAGGCAGCGTTTGACCTGATCGCGTTCCAGCCGGGTCTCCACCTGCTCGCTCACCTCGTCGAAGGGCCGTTCCTGGCCGCGTACGCCCACGTCGTGCTCGCGGGTGGCCGAGGCCTGGGCGGAGCGGACCCGGTCGACCGCCCGGCGGTGGGCGATCGTGGCCACCCAGGCCATGACGCTCCCCTGCTCGGGGCGGTAGCGGGCGGCCTGGCGCCACACGTCGATCATCACCTCCTGGGCGACCTCCTCCGACTGTGCGCGGTCGCGCACCACCTTGACCGCGATGCCGAAGACGGTTCCGGCCACGGCGTCGTACAGCGTGGAGAAGGCGTCCTGGTCCCCCTGCGCGACGCGCGCCATCAGCTCGGCGAGTTCGGCCGCGGCCGATCCGGGGCCGGTGCCTGTGCCGCTGCCCGGGCCCGGTCCGGGAAAGCGCAGCTTCTCGGGGTTCACCTGAGCGGCCCCCGTGTACGGCCGGGCCCGGGCGGGCACGGCGGTGCCGCGAGTGGTTCTCGCCGGTCCATCCATCGCATGAACGATCCTTCGTGGCAGGCGCACCTGTTCCCCGTCCGCCGGGGTCGCGGTGCGCGCCGGGTCCTTGCTGTCTCACCTTGTCTTCGGAGCCGGTCCGCGCACGGATTGGCCGACATACACGCGAAAGGGCATCCGTTCGGGGGAACCGGCACCCCTGGACCAAACCGCGCCGGGGGTCCGGGCCGAAGGAGGGGCGCGGGCCCGGTCCAGGGGCCGTCGCGCGGCGGGTCACGGAGCTGATGGGCCCCGCAGTCCGCCGCCGCACAGCCAGCAAGGAGATCTGTCGTGTCGCGTGTCCTCAAGAGTGCCGCACTCGCCCTCGCCTCGGGCGCCCTTCTCGTGGGCGGGGCCTCGGCGGCTTCGGCCGACGCCGGAGCCCAGGGCCTCGCCGCCCACTCCCCGGGGGTCGGCTCGGGCAACCTGATCCAGATCCCCGTCCACATCCCGATCAACGCGTGCGGCAACTCGGTCAGTGTGATCGGGCTGCTGAACCCCGCGTTCGGCAACACCTGCGTCAACGCCTGACCCCGGCCCCGAGCCGCAGTCTCGGGCCCGCAGACTACGGCCCGGCGGCCGCACAGGGGCGGGGGGCCGGGGGGGCTGCGGTCCGTGGGGGGGTTGGTCGGCCAGCAGGCGGGCCGCCGGGTCCGC
>NZ_JBHVYI010000198.1:0-2437 GCF_042880975.1 Streptomyces sp. NPDC058289 | reverse complement strand
CGCTTCCCGTTCGAACTGACCAAGAGCGGCGTCCTGGAATCGATGAAGGGCATCAAGCCCGAGGAGATCGTCGGCGACTCCGTGATCATCGGCCGTCGCGTCTACCCCGTGAAGCAGGTCGGCCAGGTCCTCACCCGCCAGGATCGCCGCGACTTCAGCGTCGGTGAAGTCCTGCGGGCCATGACCCAGCTCGGCTTCACCTGCCGCGGCAGCCTTCCCCAAACCGCCGTGGCCACGCGCATGATCAGCCCCCTTCAGCGGGCCTCCGCGATGCTCGGGACCCCCGTGACCGCCTGACGGGTGGGCCAGCCACGAGCCGCACCCGAACAGCGAACAGGGCCCGACCGGCACACACAGGTCGGGCCCTCCCGCGTACCCAAAGGGAAGCGCAGATGGGTAGCCAGGAGCAAGGTCAGGTCAGACCCGTCCTCGCCACTGGCCGGTGGCCGTGCCGCGGTCTTCGATGAAGTGCTTGAAGCGTTTGAGGTCGCCCTTGACCTGACGGTCGACGAAGCCGAGCTTGTCGCCGATGTTCTCCGCCATGCCCTCGGGGTCGAAGTCCATCATCAGCGTGACCTGTGTGTGGGTGGGATCGATGGGATGGAACGTCACCAATCCCGACTGCTCGCTCTCGCCTCCGACGGTCACCCAGGCCACCTTGGTATCGGGGATCTGCTCGGTGATCTCGGCGTCGAACTCCCGCTCGACACCGGAGACCTTCGTGACCCAGTGCGTGAGTGTGTCCGTGCGTTGCTCGATCCGCTCCACACCACCCATGAACTGCGGGAACGACTCGAACTGTGTCCACTGGTCGTACGCGGTCCGGACGGGGACGTCTACCTCGATGGATTCCTTGACCTGCGACATGCGGTCCTCCTGGTTGTGTCTTGGTGGGCGGGCTGGTGCGGGTGCGTCCGGCCCGGGCAGAGCACGTCATCGATGCCCGTCGCGGTCTCGCCTGCCCCGAGGCGTCAGCCGGCATTCCCCGAAGGGGCGGTCCTGCTCCACCGTTCGGTTGACAGCGCTCGCGTGCCAAACCGCCCCCACAAAGCTGCTTGCGGAGTGACGGACGCGCTGAGAGGCAGGCACCTGTGAGGGCGGGACGGGGCCGTCAAGGCGGAGGACAGTGCGGGGGCATGACAGGACCCGGCCGGTGTGATGGTGACTAGGCCTCCGGCCGGGTCCTGCGTGTGTGGACGCGAGGGCTCTGTGCTCAGAGCTCGTCGTCGAGGATCTGGTCCTGGTCGCGCTCGCGCTTCATTTCGTCCTGGCCGCGGCGCTTGAGTTCCTCAGGGCTCTTGCCCCGGGTGCTTTCCTGGCCGGCGCCGGGGTGTACGGGGTCCTGGCCGGAGCGCATACGCTCCTGCTCCTCGCGGCTCTTGCCCGGCTCCTGGTGCTTGTCCTGCTTACCGCCCATGTCGGCGACTCCTCTGATGCGGGGTGGAAGGTTCTTCCCTGCCAACCTGACACGTAAAGTGACAGATCGCATCATTTAGTAACCGGCTGGTGCGGTCCTTGCCACGGCGCCTGACCACAGGGGCCGTCGTCGCAGCAGAGCGACAGCGGGGCCGCCACCCTGACCGGGTGGCGACCCCGCCGCCCACGGCGCCGACGGGCGACGCGTGGGGTGCTCACTCCCTGACGGAGTCCGGCTCACGGGGACGAGGGTTCGCGCCACATGGAACGTTGTCGGCCTTGCTCGACTCCGATGGGCGGGTTGCCCGAGCCTGTCGCAGTCGGCGAGCTGCTGGCCCGGGCGGACGCCTGAGCGTACGAGTGGGAGTGCGCCGTACCGGTCATCGACCGGTGGGCCGGCCGGACTTCAGTCGGGATGCCTCGATCTCGGCCCAGACGGCCTTGCCGTTCTCATGTGCGTGCGTGCCCCAACGGTCGGACAAGCGCTCCACGATGTACAGGCCGTGGCCGCCCGGGATGCCGAGCCGCGGGGCCGGGTGGCGGCTGGGCAGTGTGGTCGTGCCGTCGTAGACCTCGATGCGCAGGGTTTCCCCGGCCGTGAGCACGAGCTCGTGGCAGCCGTCCGCGTGCAGGGAGGCGTTGGTCAGCAGCTCGGATACGAGGAGCAGGGTGTCCTCGGCGGTTTCCGTTCCGTCCCAGCCCCAGTCGCGCAGGGCCTCGCGCGTGAAGTCGCGGCCTTTGGCGACGGCGCCGCGGACACCCGTCAGGGCGAGCCTGCGGCGTTGTCCTCCCGTGGGAAGCCCTGCGTTCAACGGATCACCCGTTTCCGGTCCGATGGTCTCCACCGATGTCTTGCACCCCCACGTTGGTACTGGTCCGTGCTCTCTGGCCCGCCTCGTGACAGTCTAGGTGGCCGCCGTTCTCACGGCGTTGCCATGTGGAGTCGCAGCGTGAAGTCGTCGTCCACGGCGCGGATCTCGACCAGATCGCAGAGCTGGTGGATCATCCACAGGCCGCGGCC
>NZ_JBHVYI010000197.1:0-2650 GCF_042880975.1 Streptomyces sp. NPDC058289 | reverse complement strand
GTTGAGGGTGATCCAGTGCTTGACCCGGTCTCCGAGGGCGTCGGCGACGATGCCCGCGTACTCGGCGAAGCGCTCGGCGGTGGCGCGCTCGGGCCAGCCGCCCGCGTCCTCCAAGTCCTGGGGGAGGTCCCAGTGGTAGAGGGTGAGGGCGGGGGTGATGCCGGCGGCGAGCAGCTCGTCGACCAGCTTGCGGTAGAAGTCGAGGCCCTTCTGGACGGCCGGGCCGCGACCGGTCGGCTGGACGCGCGACCAGGAGACGGAGAACCGGTAGGCTCCCAGGCCGAGTTCGGACATCAGTCGGACGTCCTCGGGGAAGCGGTGGTAGTGGTCCACGGCCACGTCACCGGTGTGGCCTTCGAAGACCTTGCCCGGGGTGTGCGAGAAGGTGTCCCAGATGGACGGGGTCCGGCCGTCCTCACGGGCGGCGCCTTCGATCTGGTAGGCGGCGGTGGCCGTGCCCCACAGGAAATTGGGCGGGAAGGTGCGGGTGGCGGTGAGTGGCCGGGTCTCGGACGCGGTCATAGGAGAGCGCTCCCAACGTAAGTGTGGTTGAAGTCGTGCCGGATGAACCGGTGCCGGAAGAAGGGGCGCGAACAGGCCGACGAGGCAGGTCGTTCCTCGATGAACGCGGTCAGTTCTTGACGGCGCCGGCGGTGATGCCGCCCACGATGTGCTTGCCGAGTACGGCGAAGACGAGCAGCAGTGGCAGCGTGGAGATGAGCGCGCCGGTCAGTACGACGGCCTGGTCGACGGTGTGGTTTCCGGCGCCGAGGCCGGCGAGGGCGACCTGGAGGGTCGGATTCCCGTCGGGGGTCAGGGCGATGAACGGCCAGAAGAAGTCGTTCCATGCCTGGACGAAGACGAGCATTCCGAGGACCGCCATCGCGGGCCGGGCGACGGGGAAGACCACGTGCCAGATGATGCGCAGGCTGTGGGCGCCGTCCATCCTGGCCGCTTCCACGAGCTCCACCGGCAGCGCCTCGATGAGGTACTGGCGCATGAAGAACACGCCGAAGGCGGCGACCAGCGAGGGCAGGACGACGGACTGGAGCTGGTCGACCCAGCCGAGGTCGGTGATGATCTGGTAGAGCGGGATGACGCTGAGCTGCGGCGGGATGGTCATGGTGGCGACCACGAGGGCCAGTAGGGCGCCGCGGCCCTTGAAGGGCAGTTTGGCGAAGGCGAAGCCGGCCAGGGTGGAGAACAGGACGGTGGACAGGGCCACGAGCGAGGCGACGATGGTCGTGTTGACCAGTGCCTCGCCCATGTCGACCTGGTTCCAGGCGAAGGTGAGGTTGTCGAAGAGCCGGGGGCCGGGCAGGAGCGGGGCCGGGGCCTCGACCACGCGCTCGCCTGTGTGCGAGGCGGCCACGAGGTTCCAGTAGAGCGGGAAGAGGGAGACGAGGGCGGCCACGCCGAGGAGGACGTACGTCAGCGGTCCCGCGTGGTGCTGACGGCCCGCCGATGAGCGAAGACGCCTTGCGCGCGGCGCCGCGGCGGTGGTCTTTTCGAGTGTGCGGGTCATGGGTTCAGCTCCCCGCCTTCGTGCGGATGTGGCCGGATCGGCTGCTACGGCGGTGGCTGCGATTGCGGTTCGAGCGAGCGATCAGCGCCTGGATTCCGCCGATGAGCAGGAGGAGCAGGAGCATGACCCATGCGATGGCGGAGGCCTGGCCCAACGCGCCGGTCACCCAGCCCTTCTCGTACATGAGCAGGCTCAGCGTCTGGAACTGGTTTCCGCTGCCCCCGCTGATGCCGACGCTGCCGCCGAAGAGCATCGGCTCGCCGAAGAGCTGGGTGGCGCCGATGGTGGAGACGATGACCGTGAAGAGGATCGTCGGCCGGATGGAGGGAATGGTGACGCTGAGGAACTGCCGCCAGCGCGAGGCCCCGTCCAGGGCTGCGGCCTCGTAGAGGTCCTGAGGCACGGCCTGCATGGCCGCGAGGTAGATGAGCGCGTTGTAGCCGGTCCAACGCCAGGTGACGATCGTCGAAATGGCTATCTGTGCGGGCCACTTGGAGGATTCCCAGGCAACCGGTTCGAAGCCGACCCAGCCCAGGGCCGTGTTGATCAGTCCGTAGTCGGTGTTGAAGAGCTGGGCGAAGACGAGCGTCGCCGCCGCGATCGAGGTGGCGTACGGGGCGAGGATGGCGACGCGGAAGAAGCCGCGGCCCCGCAGTTTGTAGTTGAGCAGGTGCGCGAGGCCGAGGGCCATCAGCAGCTGGGGAACGGTGGAGATCACGCCGATGGTGAAGGTGTTGCCGAGCGCGTTCCAGAAGAACTCGCTGGTGGCCAGGGAGCTGTAGTTCTCCAGCCCCTTCCACTGTGCGCTGCCGCCGAGTTCGACCCGGTGGAGCGAGAGCCAGCCCGTGTAGATCAGGGGGAAGAGCCCGAAGGCCGCGAAGGTGAGGAAGAAGGGAGCGACGAAGACGTACGGGATCGCCTTCAGATCGAGGCGGTAGAGCGTGCTGCGCCAACCGCTCCGGCCCGAGGGCCGCTGCCTGTGGGAGCCGGGGCCGGAGCTGGAGCCCGGGGCTTGTGCGGCGGGCGGCGCGGAGCCGCCACCCGCCGCCCGTACGGAGGTGGCCACAGGGGCTTCCTTCCAGGTCGATGCGTGCAGTGATGCGGTGGGTGCGGACGGTCGACGGC
>NZ_JBHVYI010000196.1:0-2702 GCF_042880975.1 Streptomyces sp. NPDC058289 | reverse complement strand
TCGAAGATGTCCTCGGCGGGCTCGGACTGGAAGACCAACCCGGCCACCCAGATCAAGTGGGGCCTGGACTACATGAACTCCCGCTACGGCAGCCCTGCCGGTGCGTGGACCTTCTGGCAGAACCACCACTGGTACTAAACCACCAGCGGAACACGGGGACACGAAAACGCCCGGCCGGTACATACCGGCCGGGCGCTTTTTCATACCCGCCGGGCGGTCAGTGCGCCGCGGGGTCGATGTTGCAGCTGGCTCGGCGGCGCCCGATGGAGAGCAGAGCGTGGTGGAGGGCGTCGAGATCGGCACGTCGGACCTCATGGATGGCCCCTTGGGCCGGCTCGAGTCCTGGGCTGATCGCCTCGGCTGTCTCGTGCGGGTCGCGGCGCAGGATGATCCCCGTGGGAGGGTCGAAGGACCGAAGGGCGCGAACGAGGGTCCGACGGTCGCGTTTCCCCTGAGCGTCGGGACGGTGGAGGGTGACCACGGCGATGTCCGGAAGCAGCACGCGGGCCTGCGCCAGGGCGACGTCGGCCTCGTGCGCGTGGGCAACGATGCGGAAGTGGGGCCCCGTGTGGATGCAAGCGCGGAGGGCTTCCAGCTCGGCACCGTCCGCCACACCCGTCACCAGAACGGTCATCATTACCCCTATTCTTCACAAAATCTGCCATTTTGATAGAGGGGGTGGGGCGGGTGGCCGAACGCAGCGCCTGCCACGACGACGTCTCTGCCCGCCGCCGTGCAGGGACCGGACCCCTCTGCCTGCTCGGGCTATCGGGTCGTTGCCGGGGGAGGTGTGCGTAAGGTCAGCACGGCCGCCGGCGCAATGGCCGTGGTGGTGACCTGGTGGAGGAACACGTGGGAAATGCTGAGCCCCGGCGGCGGTCGCACTCTGATGCGAGGGGTCCTGGCGCATCAGGAGTGGACGGTCTGCGCGAGCACGGCTTTGCCCGCTACGGTGCCGAGCAACTCGGCATCGACCCGGGCGGCTCCGCGGCGAGGGACTTGGCCCAGCTCCGGGACGGGTTCACAGCTCTGCCGCCCGACCCGTACGCACCGGGAACGAACCGGTTCCGCCGCTACTCCCATGCCGTGTACCTGCCGTGGAAGGACGAACTGTCCTGGATCCCCGGAATCCCCGACCCCGTACACGGTACGGTCACCAATTTCTCCCAGGGCGAGGACGACCCTGAGCATCCGCGAACGCTCCGCGTGCTCCCCGACATCCCCGAGGAGCTGCGCGGCAACGCCCTGCTGCTGCGGCTCCTGCGCTGGGACATCGAGCAGGTCCTGTCCCTGAGGGATCTGACGAGACGGCCGCTGTGGGCTGGGGTTCACCTGATCAGGCTGGGCGTCGACCTCCCAGGCCAGGATGCCGTTTCTTCCCCGAACTGCCTGCACCAGGACGGAGGTTCGGCCAGCACGTTCACTTTCGCCCACTTGATCAGCCGCACCAACGTCACGGGTGGGCAGAACGTCATCGCCACGCCGGGCAGCGCGGGCCTCCAGCCCGAGGACCCGTGGGCGGACATCCACGCCAAATTCACCCTCACCGATCCATTGGACGGCTACGCCGTCCACGACCACAGAGTCAGCCACCACGTCGGCCCGGTTCGCACCGGCTCCGAGCCGGGACCGGGCGAGCGATCCATCCTCATCGTCGGCCTCGCCCCGTACATCCCCCAGCTGTGACACCGGCACCGCCGAGCCCGCCGAACACGCCTGTCGTCGACGGAGCTGCGTCGGACTACACCTCGCCCAGGCGGTCCGGCAGGCCGAAAAGCGGGAAGAAGCGGTCCGTGTCACGGTAGGCCGCAATGCCGCTGATCCGGTCGCCGCGGAACTCGACGACTTGGAGGGCCCAGGGCACGAAGCCGGTGCCGTCGGCGTGCGGGCGGTACTGGCCGAATGCGGCCGACCCGTCCGTCGCCCGGCGGCGGTCGGCCAGCGTGGCGCGGGCCCGCTGCAGGGAACTGTTGGCCGAGGCGACGGTGCAGCTGTGCAGGTCGGCGACCTCGCGTGCCGAGAAGCCCAGGACGTCCCGCAGGATCAGCGTGGCCCGCTGCCTGGGCGGCAGGTGCTGCAGCGCGGCGACGAACGCCAACCGGACCGACTCACCCGCCGTCGCGGCCGCCTCCGGATCGCCGGCGGGGCAGGGTTCCACCCACAGCAAGGATTCCTGCGCGGGCGCCGGCGGGGCGCCGCCCCCGCTCGGTCCGGACAGGTCCATCGGCAGCGCCCGCCGCTTGCCCGATGCGAGGGCGTCCAGACACACGTTGGTGGCGATGCGGTACACCCGCTGACCGGGCGTTCCACTGTAGGAGCAAGGCCGATGCGCGAAGCGCGCGGCTCCTCCTCCGAGGACTTGTCACGGCCTCAGCGAAGCGGGGTTCAAGATTCCTTCGAGTTGCGGCTGCCAGATTGCTCGTCAGACCCACCCCGTTCCAGCAAAGGAGAACTCCATGCCCACACTTGCCCCCGAACGCAATGCCGAGCTCGCCGAGCCGCAGAGCGACGACCTCTTCGACCTCTTCGACATCGACGTGCGGGTCGAGGTGGACACGAAGCGTCCCGAGGCCGGCTGGACCAGCTTCAGTTGCAGCTCCTGCCTGCAGAGCATGTGTTACTGCTGAGGTAGTCGGGGGGCGGGGCCGGGGCGGCGGGCGGCGGGGCCCCCCCCGGGGTTGCCCCCGGCCGCGGGCGCCCGC
>NZ_JBHVYI010000195.1:0-2931 GCF_042880975.1 Streptomyces sp. NPDC058289 | reverse complement strand
CCACCCCCCTGGGCTCCCCCCGCTATGCGGCGACCCCGTCCACGGGCGGCCCCCCCCCCGCCCCGTGCCCCGCGCCGCCCCCCCGCCCCGCCGCCCCTCCCCCGGGCCCGGGTGGGGCGGCGCACCCCGCGCTGCCGCTCTTCCTCACCTCCTCCCCCTCACCTCCCCTTCCTCTCCCCTTAGGAGCCACCGATGCGACTGGTGACCTACACGACCGCGCCGATGACCGGAACCGCCGACCGCCTGGGCGCCCAGGTCGACGGCTTGGTGTACGACCTCGCGGCCCTCGCCCTGCACGCCGGCGTCGAACTGCCCGGCGACCTGCTCTCCTTCGTCCGGGCCGGCGCCCCCGCCCACGAGGCGGCCGCCCGCCTGCTGGCGGGCGACCCCGCGGACCGGCCCGCCGGGGCCGTCCACCGGCTGGAGGACGTCACCCTGCGCGCGCCCCTGCGCCCCGGCAAGATCATCGGGGTCGGGCTGAACTACGTGGAACACGTGGAGGAGTCCAGCCGGAGCCTGGACACCGACAAGGACCTGCCCCCGCGTCCGGTGCTGTTCAGCAAGCCCGCCACCGCCGTCACCGGTCCCGGGTCGCCGATCCTGCACAACGCCGACCTCACGACCCAGCTCGACTGGGAGTGCGAGCTCGCCGTGGTCATCGGTACGACCGCCTTCCGGGTGACCGAGGAGGAGGCGTACGGCCACATCTTCGGCTACAGCATCGTCAACGACATCAGCGCCCGCGACCAGCGCCGGTCGGGCCAGTGGTTCTTCTCCAAGGGCCAGGACTCCTACGCCCCCTTCGGCCCGGCCGTGGTCACCGCGGACGAGGTCCCGGACCCGATGGACCTCGACCTCGAGCTGCGGGTGAACGGGGTCACCAAGCAGAAGTCCAACACCCGCCACATGCTGTTCCCCATCGCCCGGCTCATCGCCGACATCAGCTCGGGCGTGACCCTGGAACCCGGCGACGTCATCGCTACCGGCTCCCCGTCCGGCGTCGGGGCCGGCATGGTCCCGCCCGAGTTCCTCGTGCCCGGCGACACCGTCGAGGCCACCGTCGAGATCATCGGAACCCTCGCCAACCCGGTGGTCGACGCCCGCTGATCCGGCCGGAACCCGCGCCCGTCACCCACCCCGGCACCCCGCCACAGACCCGAGGAGCACCCGTGCCGCCCCGTACCTACCGCATCGGCCAGATCGTCCCGAGTTCCAACGTCACCATGGAGACCGAGGTCCCCGCGATCCTGCGCGCCCGCATGGAGATCGCGCCCGACGACCGCTTCACCTTCCACTCCAGCCGCATGCGCATGACCCACGTGACGCCGGAGCAGCTCAAGGCGATGGACGCCGATTCCGACCGCTGCGCCGTGGAACTCTCGGACGCGCGGGTCGACGTACTCGGCTACGCCTGTCTGGTCGCCATCATGAGCATGGGCCTCGGCTACCACCGTGCCTCCGAGGAGCGCCTGCACACGCGCACCGTGGAGAACGGGGCCCCCGCCCCCGTGGTCACCAGCGCGGGCGCCCTGGTCCACGGGCTGCACACCATGGGCGCCAAGAAGGTGGCCCTGCTGGCCCCGTACATGCGCCCCCTGACCCAGACCGTCGTCGACTACCTCACCCACGAGGGCATCGAGGTCCTCGACTTCCAGGCCCTGGAGATCCCGAACAACCTCGACGTGGCCGCCCACGACCCGGCCAGGCTCCCCGGCCTGGCCCGCGCCCTGGACTACGCCGACGCGGACGCGGTCGTCCTGTCGGCCTGCGTGCAGATGCCCTCGCTCGGCGCCATCGAGCAGGCCGAGCAGCTGCTCGGCAAGCCGGTGGTCTCCGCGGCCGTCTGCACCGCGCACCAGATGCTGCGCGCCCTCGACCTGCCGGCCGTCGCCCCCGGCGCGGGCCACCTCCTCTCCGGGGCGTACGCGGAGGCCCCCCTGCACCCCGGGAAACCGGCCGCGGGGTGACCGGCGGCGGCCCGGGCGCTGCTCCTCGATAGGATCACCACCCCACACCACGGGAAGGTGATCATGTCGGACAGCTCCCTCAGGCCCAGCTCGTTGATCAGTACGGTCTACGGGGCCTTCGTGCGCGGGAGCGGCGGCTGGATCTCCGTCGCCGACCTGATCACGCTCATGTCTGAACTCGGCGTCGAGAGCCAGGCGGTGCGTTCGGCCATCTCCCGGCTCAAGAAGAAGGGCGTCCTCGAACCGGAGCGCCGCGGAGCCACCGGGTACCGGCTCAGTCCTGCCGTCCACCCCGTCTTCGACGCCGGAGACCGGCGCATCTTCGCCAGCCTCGAACCGGCGGACCTCGACGACGGCTGGGCCATGGCCGTCTTCTCCGTACCGGAGTCCGAGCGCTCCCACCGCTACCAGCTGCGCACCAGGTTGACCTGGCTCGGCTTCGGCAACATCGCCCCCGGCGTGTGGCTGGCGCCGGGCCGGCTCCTGGAGGACGCGCGCGACATGCTCGTCCGGCTCGGCCTGAGCGAGTACGTCCACCTGTTCGCCGCCGCCGATTACGCCGCGTTCAGCGACCTCCCGGAGGCGGTGAGTTCCTGGTGGGACTTCCCCGCGATCCAGGCCCAGTACGCCACCTTCACCGGCGCGTACGCACCGGTCGCCGCGAAGCTCGCCCTCCAGGTCGGCATCGACGCCGCCGAGGCCTTCCGCCACTACGTGCCGATGCTCACCGAGTGGCGCCGGCTGCCCTACCTCGACCCGGGCCTGCCTGCCGAGCTGCTCCCCGCGGACTGGAACGCCGTGGGCGCCCGGCAGGTCTTCCAGCAACTGCACGAGGTCCTGGCGGGTCCGGGCCTGCGGCACGTCCAGGACGTGACGGGTCCTTCCGAGGGCGGCGCGGAGGCCTAGGCCCTGCCTTCCGACCGGGTCCCGGTCCGCCACGGCGGCGGGGCCGCGGGCGCGGCCC
>NZ_JBHVYI010000194.1:0-2981 GCF_042880975.1 Streptomyces sp. NPDC058289 | reverse complement strand
ATGCGGCGACAAGCTCACAGCCATACCCGGAACCCCTGGGCTTCCCCGATCCTACGAATGACCAGATGCGGCCCGCTTGAAAGGTAGGACAAGCTCAGGAAGAATCCCGCACGATCAGTTCCGTCGGCAGGACCCTGCGCGGCTCCTCGTCCTTCCCCTCCGGCGACGCGGAACCGGCTCCGGACCCTTCCGCGATCTTCTGGAGCAGCAGCCGGGTCATCGTGCGGCCCATCTCCTCGATCGGCTGGCGCACGCTCGTCAGGGGCGGATCCATCAGGCGGGCCACCGCGGAGTCGTCGACCCCCACGAGGGCCACGTCCTCGGGGATCCGTCGTCCGGCCTCCCGCAGTACCCCGCGCGCGCCGGCCGCCATCACGTCGGAGGCGGCGAAGACGGCGTCCAGGCCTGGGGCGCGCTCCAGGAGCTCGCGCATCGCCAGCCGGCCGCCCTCCTCGGTGAAGTCCGCGGTCGCCACGAGCGACTCGTCGGGCCCGAACCCGGCCTCGGCGAGACCCGCCCGGTAGCCGCCCAGACGCGCGCGGGCCACGTACATGTCCAGCGGCCCGCTGATGGTCGCGATCCTGCTCCGGCCCCGCCCCACGAGGTGGGCGACGGCCGCCCGTCCCGCGCCGATGTTGTCGGAGTCCACGTAGTCGACCGGCTCGGCCTCGGAGCGCCGCCCGTTCATGACGACCGGCAGCCCGAGCTTCACGATCCGGTCGGGCAGCGGGTCGTCGCCGTGGACGGATGCCAGCAGTACGCCGTCGACCCGCTGGGCGGCCAGGTAGTCCTCGAACCGCCGGCGCTCGGCCTCGGTGCGGACCAGGGTGAGCAGCAGCTGCTTGTCGGCTTCGGCCAGTTCGGCACTGACCCCGCGGATCAGGTCGAGGAAGTACGGCTCCGAGAAGACCCTGGCCTCGGTCTCCGGGATGACGAGGGCCACCGCGTCGGTCCGGCTCCCGGCCAGCGCCCTGGCCGCCTGATTGGGTACGTACCCCAGCTCGGCCACGGCGCGGGCGACGGCGTCCTTGGCCTGCTCGCTCACCCGCGGCGAGCCGTTGATGACCCGGGAGACCGTGCCCCGGCCGACTCCGGCCAGGGCCGCGACCTCTTCCAGGGTGGGCCTGCCGTTCTGCCGTCCGCTCACGACTTTCGAACTCCCCTCGTGCGCCGTCGCGCTCCGCGCCGGGCGCCGGCCCGGTCAGCTGAGCAGGTACTTTAGGTAAATCGGACAAGACAGTGGGCCCCACCTCGTCGCTCCGGCACACGGTACGCCGACGGAGATGTGGGAGCGCTCCCACACTAGCCTCGATTCCCTCACTCCGCCACGGTCTCGTTCACTATCCGACGGCGCGACCGGAAATGGGACCCCGAGGTGCGGCTAGAGCCCATCTCGATTGAATTCGCGTTCATGTCTTGACACCCACCCCTGCTAGGCAGCAACCTTCCGGCAACGACGTGGGAGCGCTCCCATTCAGGGGTGCGACAACGGCCTTCATATCGGGTCCGGGCGGGCCCCTCGCCGAGCCGCGAACACCCCGCCGGACCCCTGGCGCACAACGAGCACCACCTTGGACGAGGAGAGTTCATGCGCACTTCCAGCAGCAGACGCGGACGCCGCACCGCGATCAACGCAATCGCCGCAGCCGTCGCCGTCGTGACCGGCGCGGCCCTGCTCACCGGTTGCGGCGACGACAGCCCCGCCGGAGATGACGGCGCGGCCGCCAAGGAGCAGATCACGCTGCGGATCGGCACCTTCGGTTCCTTCGGCTACGACGACGCCACCGGGGCCAAGCTCTACGCCGAGTACACGAAGGCGCACCCGAACATCAAGATCGAAGAGTCGAACGTCGCCGACGGCCAGAAGTACTGGGACACGCTCAAGCTGCGCCTCTCCCGCGACAGCGGTCTCGCGGACATCCAGGCCCTGGAGGTCGGATACATCGCGGAGGCGACCGGTTCCGCCATGGCGGACAAGTGGACCGACCTCGGCAAGACGGGCGGCGCGGACCTCGGCGCGTTCCTCGACTGGAAGGTCAAGCAGGCCACCACGGCCGACGGCAAGGTCATAGGCCTCGGCACGGACATCGGCCCGATGGCCATCTGCTACAACAAGGACCTCTTCGCCAAGGCCGGCCTGCCGACCGATCGCACCGAGGTCGCCAAGCTGTGGGCGGGCGACTGGGCGAAGTTCATCGCCACCGGCGAGACGTACAAGAAGAGCGCCCCGGAGGGGACCGCTTTCCACGACTCCGCGAGCGGTCTGTTCAACGCGGTGATCTCCAGCGAGCCGGTGCAGTACGCGAACACCAAGGGCGAGCTGGACTACGAGAACAGTCCGGGTGTGAAGAAGGCGTGGGACACCGCCGTGGCGGCGGCGAAGGGCGAACTGACAGGGAAACTCCGCCAGTTCGACGAGAAGGGCACCTGGAACGCGGCCTTCAAGAACGCGAAGTTCGCCACCGTCGCCTGCCCGAGCTGGATGACGGGCATCATCAAGGAGCAGGCGGGCCCGGAGAACCAGGGCAAGTGGGACATCGCCGCGCCGCCCGTGGCCGGCAACTGGGGCGGTTCGTTCCTCGCCGTGCCGAAGTCGGGCAAGCATGCCAAGGAGGCCGCCGAGCTCGCCGCCTGGCTCACCGCGCCGGCGCAGCACGCCAAGGTCTTCGGAGTGAACGGCAACATCCCCTCCACCAAGGACACGCTCACCTCCGCGACGGTCCAGGACGCCAAGTTGCCGTACTTCGGTGAGACTCCGGTCGGCAAGATCTACTCGGAGGCCGCGGCCGGCATCACGCCCGCCCCGATCAGCCGCTGGGACGGCCAGGTGAAGACCTTCCTCACCGACAACGGCATCCTCGACATCGAGCAGCGCGGCACCGACCCGGCCAAGGCCTGGGAGAACGTCAAGAAGCTGGTCGACGACAAGATCGACAAGTAACGGGGGCAGTGTGACGGCCCGCCGCCACCCGCTACCTCCC
>NZ_JBHVYI010000193.1:0-3308 GCF_042880975.1 Streptomyces sp. NPDC058289 | reverse complement strand
GGGGTAGGGGACTCCGCCCCGCGCAGCGGAAGCCCCTAGGCCGGCCCGGCCGTCAGCCCGGCGACCACCGACCGCGCGAGGTCGTCCAGGTATCCCCCCGGGACGACGTCCCGTACGACCACCTGCCGCCAGTACAGCGGCCCGATCGCCAGATCGAGCGCCTTCCCCGCATCCACCCCCACGGGCAGCTCCCCCCGCGCCACCGCCTCGGAGATGATCCCCTCGGCCATCCTCCGCTGCCCCTCCAGCAAAGCCCCCCGCACCGCATCCGCGATCTCGGGATTCCGCGCCGCCTCCACCAGCAGGTCGGGGATCACCGCCGAGGCCACCGGATGCCGCAAGACGTGTGACAGGACCTCCAGCAGCGCCCGTACGTCCCCGTAGAGCGACCCGGTCGACGGCACCGGCAGGCCGTCCACGGCGAAGGCGCCCACCAGGTCCAGCACCAGGTGCAGCTTCGACTTCCACCGGCGGTACACGGCCGTCTTCCCGACGCCCGCCCGCCGCGCGATGCCCTCGATCGACATCCGCGAGAAGCCCACGGTGGCCAGCTCCTCGACCACGGCCGCCCGGATCGCCTCGGTCACGTCCTCACGGAGAACGGCGGCCCCGGCGGGGGCTCTCCGGGCGGCGGGGGCAGGGGTGGCGGCAGCAGGCTCAGGCGTCATAAGCAGAGCATAACCCGCGACGACGATACGGTTGCGTTCCGACGTCGAACGACCTAACCTCACCGTAGCGACGATACGGACCCGTCCCATCGCCAGCCGACGCCCCGACCCCGTCGAAAGCGACCCCCGTGACAGCGACCACCGCGCCACCCCCGGCCCCCGCCCCCGCCCCCGCTCAACCCCGGGACCGGACCAAGGACAAGGACAAGGCCCCGGACCCCATCGCCGAGCTGGCGGCGGCCCACGACCTGACCCTCAGCGGAGCCCGCCCCACCCTCCCCCGCTACATCGCTCAGCTCTGGGGCCGGCGCCACTTCGTGACCGCGTACGCCACCGCCCGGATGCACGCCCAGTACAGCGAGGCGAGCCTCGGCCAGGTCTGGCACCTGGTGACACCGCTGCTCAACGCGGCCGTCTACTACTTCATCTTCGGCATGGTCATGCACGCCAGCCACAACGTCCCGGACTACCTGCCGTTCCTGATCACCGGCGTCTTCGTCTGGGACTTCATCGGAAGCTGCATCAACGCCTCCACCCGCGCCGTCCAGTCCAACCTCGGCCTGGTGCGCGCCCTGCACTTCCCGCGCGCCTCGCTGCCCCTGTCCACGGTCGTCCAGCTCTTCCAGCAGCTGCTGGTCACCATGGGCGCGCTGATCATCCTGCTGCTCGTCTTCGGGCAGACCCCCACCGCGAACTGGCTGCTCGTCCTCCCCACCCTCCTGCTCATGGCCTCCTTCTGCGCCGGCTGCGCCATGATCATGGCGAGGATCGGAGCGAAGAGCCCGGACGTCAGCCAGCTGATGCCCTTCGTCCTGCGGACCTGGATGTACGCCTCGGGCGTCATGTGGTCGATCGACCAGATGCTGCGCACCGACCACCTGCCGGACTGGGTGTCGGCGGCCCTCAAGCTCAACCCCGCCGCCGTCTTCATCGACCTGATGCGCTTCGCGCTCATCGACTCGTACAAGGCGAGCCAGCTCCCCGACCACGTCTGGCTGATCGCCCTGGGCTGGGCCCTGATCGTCGGCGTCGGCGGGTTCGTTTTCTTCTGGAAGGCAGAGGAGGAGTACGGCCGTGGCTGACACCGCAACCGCGATCGAAACCCGGATCCCGACCGTCATCGCCGACGAGGTCCACGTGATCTACAAGGTGCACGGCTCGGGCGGCCGCAAGGGCGGCGCCACCGCGGCCCTGAGCCGGATGTTCTCCCGCAAGCCCGCCCCCGGCATCCGCGAGGTGCACGCCGTCAAGGGCGTCAGCTTCACCGCCTACAAGGGCGAGGCCATCGGCCTGATCGGCACCAACGGCTCGGGCAAGTCCACCCTGCTGTCCGCCATCGCCGGCCTCCAGCCGGTCGCGCGCGGCCGGATCTTCTCGCACGGCCAGCCGTCGCTGCTCGGCGTGAACGCCGCCCTGATGAACGACCTGACCGGCGAACGCAACGTGGTCCTCGGCGGCCTCGCCATGGGGATGTCCAAGCAGCAGATCCGCGAGCGCTACCAAGAGATCGTCGACTTCTCCGGCATCAACGAGAAGGGCGACTTCATCTCCCTGCCCATGCGCACCTACTCCTCCGGCATGGGCGCCCGGCTGCGCTTCTCCATCGCCGCCGCCAAGGACCACGACGTCCTGATGATCGACGAGGCCCTGGCCACCGGCGACGCCGCCTTCCAGCGCCGCAGCCAGGCCCGCATCGAAGAGCTCCGCGAACGGGCCGGCACCGTCTTCCTCGTCAGCCACGGCATCGGCACGGTCCGCGAAACCTGCGACCGCGCGATCTGGCTCGAATCGGGCGTCCTGCGCATGGACGGCCCCTCGGCAGAGGTCTGCGACGCGTACGAGGAATTCACCAACAGCCGCTGAGCACCTGCCGGCGGGGCGTCCCGCAGGGCAGGCCCGTCAGTCCTTGAAGTAGTCGGTGAGGACGCAGCCCTTCACCAGGGCCGGTTCCTTCCGGTAGCCGCTCGGAGGATTGAAGTCGGAGTAGCAGTTGAGGACCATCAGGCCGGTGTTCGGGGCGATCATGGCGACCATGACGTCCGAGTCCTGTGATCCGGCAGCGAAGTCCTGGCCGACGACGGGGCCGGTGTCGTGGTTTCCACCCCCGTTCTTCTTGTCGATCTCGGCCTTGTAGGCGGTCTGGAAGGCCTTGGCATCCTTGATCATGAAGATGCTGGTTGCGCCCTCGCTGTCGCAGTAGCCGCGCTCCGTGACGGAGTAGGACTCCTCGTACTCGTCCTGAGGGTCCCCGTCGGAGCCGTCGTAGCTGTCGAGCAGGGGCCTGACCTTGCACTCCGTGTACGTGCCGACGATGCGGGCGGCGCCGGCCATGTTGCCCGCCTTGGCCAGGCCCTTGAAGCCCTGCCCCTTCGAAGAGGTGGATCCGGTGGGTTCACCGAAGCCGCCGAAGGCCTGCTTCTCGCCCCCTTCGTCGCCGCACGCGGTGAGCGTGAGCAGAGCGGCGACGGCTGCGGCCGACGCCAGTAGTGACTTTGTGCGCATGTGACCGCGTCTCCCGTAAATGACCTTGAACGGCGGCGACTCTAGATCGACCGCCATGTCCACGGCAAACCGGGATGCCCAACTCACCTGCCCACAAAGGACCGCACACGAACGGGCCGGGCCCTGAACCCCCAAGGA
>NZ_JBHVYI010000192.1:0-3468 GCF_042880975.1 Streptomyces sp. NPDC058289 | reverse complement strand
GAGCCGCAAGGTAGTGGTGTGTGTGAATGAGTGGCGTTGGGCGCGCGGAGCAGCTGGGCCGAGCGGCCGGGGTCGCGTTCTGCGACCCCGGCCGCTCTGTACAAGCCCCGGCTGCCGCTAGGAGGCAGGCAGCCGTGTTCGGTCTAGGTGAAGTCCTTGACCTGTTCGGCGTCGATCATGGCTCCGGTCCATACGCGTACGTCGTTGATCTTGCCGGGGAGGTAGTTGCCCCAGGCGTCGTTCACGAGGCCCTTGCCGACCGCGAAGGTCGTGCTGCCCGACTCGGTGGCGTAGAAGTCGTCACGGTCGGAGACGTAGTTGCCGTCGACGTACAGCTTCAGACGGTTGTCCTGGGCGTTGTGGACGACGGTGACCTGCACGGACGTGTCGAGTTCGGCTCGGGCCGGGCTCACCGACCAGGTGCCGGTGCCATCCGCGTTGAGGCGGCCGAAGTACCAGTTGCCGATGACGGAGGTGACTTCAGCGCCGGTGTCGGGGTGGTGGGTGGTTTCGGTGGCGGTCTTCTTGAACCACAGGCCCCATGCCGCCCCGCCGCTGTTGCGCTGGCCCAGGACCTGCGCGATGTACCCGTTGGGCTTGGCGACGAGCTTTTCCGAGTCGAGTTCGACGCCGGCGGTCGCGGTGAACGACCCCATTTCGTCGACGATCGGTCCTGCTGCGTATCCGTCGCCCGTGGTCCCGTTGAGGACCAGCTTGCCGCCGGCGATGGTCGCTCCCGACGAGATGGTCAGGTCGCGGTCGTAGCCGGAGGTGTCCGTCAGGGTGCTTCCGGCGACGGTGTCGGGGTTCCAGCGGGCCGAGAGCTCGACCATGTTCCGGCCGGTGGCCTTGTCGTGCATCTGCACGTCCGCCCGCAGCGATTCCGCGCTCAGGTCTGACTGCCAGACGGTCATCTCGTCGATGAGGCCGGGGAAGTCGTTGACCCACTCACCGCGGTACTTGTTGCGTCCGATGGTCAGGGGGCCCTTCGCCGCCACGGGCTTGAAGTCCGAGGGCAGGTCGATGCCTTCCTGGAAGTCGCCGTTGATGTAGAGACGCAGTCGCCTGGCCGCCTTGTCGTACACGACGGCGACATGGGTCCACACCTTGGGAACGGTCTTCGCCTTGGCGTTGACGACGTACTTGATGCCGTTGGAGTTGGTGTCGTCCGTGGTGGGCAGCGCGGCCGACCAGGTTCCGTTCGCGCGGTGGGTGATGTTGACGGCGCTCATGTAGTCGCCGGCCACGCCGGCCATGGAGAACGTCTTGTCGACACGGTCGGGGCGCACCCAGCCCGCGATGGTGAAGGATTCCTGGGTGTTGATCACGGGACCGGAGGTCGCCGCGTAGTCATCGACACCGTCGAGCCGCAGAGCCGTGTCTTCCTGATCGATGTCGGTGAGCCAGCCTCGGCGACCGTCTGAAGGACGGGTGGCACCGTTGCGCAGGTCCGCCGGATCGGGCGAGACGTCTCTGGTCGCGGTGTCCTTGGCATCGTCACCGGACATGTCGTAGAAGTTCCAGTGCGCCACCGGATCGGGGTCCTCGTTCACGGCGAACCGGAACTCATACCGCTGCCCCGGGCGGCCGCCATCCACGTTGTCCACGCCCCTGACCTGGAGCACGTTCAGCCCTGCATGATGCGGGGCGATCTCGACGGACGAACTAGCCGCCACCGACACATCGGTCCAGGTGGAGTCATCGTCCAACTTGTACTTGTACTTGACGACCTTGGAGTCCTCGCCCTCGGCGGGACGGAAGATGAACTTACCCGGCAGTCCCGGCTTGCCCCCCGCCGTGCAGCTGGTCGAGGTGCACTCGTCATAGAGGCCGCCGGTTGAAACCCGCGGGGGCTTCGGAGCGGAGGAGTCCACCTTGAAGTAGCAGGTGACAGGGGGGCTTCCCGCGGTCGCTACGTCGGCGGCGAAGGACCTGGTCCACGTGAGCATGCGGTACGTCTTGCCGTCCTGCAGGGTCGGCATCAGTTCCGGTTCGGCACGGACCGAGGCATTGGCCCCGTAGTAGCTGTTACTGGGGCTGTCGATGAACGGACCGCTATTCACCTTGACCCAGTTCGACCCGTCCTGCCTCTCGATGAGGAAGGCCACCCGCAGCCGCGCCTCCGCCTCGCCACCCGGATAGACCTCGGTCGTGGCACGCAGCGCGGGCTTGGTGCCCGCGATGGTCGTCGCGTCACCGATGCTCGTCTCGCACGGCGTTCCATCGACGGTCTGGGCGGTCGGGGTAGCCGGGTTGCTGATGTAGTCCACGGAGAGCGCGGCGTCGTTGCGGAAGCGCTTCCAGGCGCTCGTGTCGCTCTCGTTCTCGGCCCGCAGTTCCAGGGTCAGCGGCGAGTTGCCGGTCGCCCAGGCCTGGACCGTGGACGTCAGGTTCTCGTCCTTTTCGTCCGGGTTATCGTTGAACTCGATCGGCGCAGCTGGGGAATTCGGGTCACACGAGGATCCCCGTCCCGCGGACACCAGGCGGTCGCCCATCAGGTCTGCGTAGGCCGGCTTGGTTCCCCAGGTCGTCGACTTGGTGAAGCTGCCCGCCGTACGCACGAGCCACACGTTCCGCGGGTCGCACTGGAAGGACCACGGTTCGGTGACGGTGAAGGTCGCGTCCAGGACCCTCTTGCCGCGCAGGTTGTCCGGCGTGAACTGGAAGTAGAGCCGCTGTACGTAACCCGGACCGCAGTAGTAGCCGGCCCACGAACCGCACTCGCCGACACCCTTGCCGAGGTTGTCCTCGCCGTTCTCCCAGGCGTAGTCCTCGTACCCGTCGTTGCGCAGCAGAAGGCGCTGAACGCTGTAGTCCGCGTTGACGGACGGGTCGATGTACAGGGGGAAGGCCGAGGGATCCTTCTGCGCCATGAGCTTGGCGTCCGGGATGACGGTGAGGCTCTTGGCGTCCACGGCCAGGGGCATGGTCGCCCTCTGATCACCGAGGCCGGGACCATCGAACGGCGAGTGCTCGCCCTTCCCCGCCGGGGCCACGGGGCCCGCCTCTTCCGTTGTCACCGCGGCGCGGCTGTTCAGCAAGACGGAGGCCGACTTCGCCCCGGAGGGAGCAGGCGTTGCTTCCGGGCCGGTCGAGTCCCACATCCGGGCCGGCGGTGCCTCGAAGACGGTCTGGCCGTCGCTGTTGCGGGCCGTCAGCCCGTTCTCCTTGGTTCCGGAGACGTCCAGGCCCTTGGCGTTGAGCGCGAACTTGACTTCCTTCAGCGCCGGGCTCGCCGCGGCCTGGGGGGTCTTGACGACGAGGACCTCGCGGAAACCCTCCACGGTGGCCGTCATGCGAAGGTCTACGCCGGGCAGTACCTCCGGGTAGGTGGCACTGGCTCCCTCGAGCGTCGGGGGGGGGGGGGGGGGGGGCCCCCCCCCCCCCCCGGGGGGGGCGGGCCCCGGGCGCAGATCAGGGGGGGAGATTTGTATGCACCCCGCCCGACTGGATGAGCGGGCGGGCGGC
>NZ_JBHVYI010000191.1:0-3812 GCF_042880975.1 Streptomyces sp. NPDC058289 | reverse complement strand
TGACCCCGGCCCCGAGCCGCTGTCTCGGGCCCGCAGTCTCCGGCCCGCCGCCGGAAACGGGGCGGGGGGCCGGTGGTCCTCCGGACCGGCGGGGAGTGGGTCGCCACTCCTGAGCGCCGCCGGGACCGGAGGACCCGCGCGGGCGGTGGCCGTCGGCGCCGCCGCCCGCGTGCGGGGTCGCAGGGGGATTCGACCCCCTGCTCCCTCGCCCACCGCACAAGGGTCAACACACCAACGGCTCTTCACTTGATCGGATGACCGACCCATCCGGGAGGGATCCCGCGCCGAATGAGGGTCGTGAGCATCAACCGAAGGACAGTCGAGCGCGGTGCCCTCGCCGCGGCGAGCGGCCTGCTGGCGGGATACGCGGCACTGGCCGCCGCCGAGCTGACCGCGTCCCTGGTCCGGCCGCAGGCGGGACCGGTCACGGTGATCGGCGGCGCGGCCATCGACCGCACTCCGGCGGCGCTCAAGGATTTCGCCATCCGTGCCTTCGGCGAGAACGACAAGCTGGTCCTCCAACTCGGCATCCTCGCCACCGTCGGTCTCCTGGCGGCCCTGCTCGGGGTGTTCGCCCTGCGCCACCGCCGTACGGGGGCGGCCGGCGTACTCGCCTTCGGCGTCCTCGGCGCGGCGGCCGCCCTCGGCCGGCCCGACGCGGCCGGGGCGGGGGACGTACTGCCCTCGCTGGTGGGCGCGGTGGCCGGGGCGCTGGTGCTGTACCTGCTGGTGGGCAAGGTGGGCGGCGCCGCCGCCCGGCCCGCCGGAGGGGACGTCGCCGCGGCAGAAGCCCTCGACGGCTCCGGGGCCGGCACTGCCAATGCCGCCGGCACCGACACCGGACCCGGAACCGAAGCCGACGGCACCGACCCGCCCGCCGCCTGGAACCGGCGGGGCTTCCTCCTCGCGGCAGCGGTCACCGCGATCGCCTCCACCGGCGCGGGCGCCCTCGGCCGGGCCCTGACCGGCCGGCGCGGCCAGGGCGCCGCCGCCTCCCGTGCCGCGGTACGCCTGCCCGCTCCCGCTTCGCCCGCCGCGCCGATCCCGGCCGGGGCGGCCCTGCGGGTTCCCGGGGTCAGCGCCTTCACCACACCGAACAAGGAGTTCTACCGTGTCGACACCGCCCTGGTGGTACCCAAGGTCGACGCCGACACCTGGCGGCTGCGCATCCACGGCAAGGGCGTCTCCCGCCCGCGCTCCTACTCCTTCGCCGAGCTCCTCCAACGCCCGCTGATCGAGCGGGACATCACCCTCACCTGCGTGTCGAACGAGGTGGGCGGCCCCTACGCCGGCTCCGCGCGCTGGCTCGGCGTACGCCTGTCGGACCTCCTGCGGGAGGCGGGTGTCCGGGCACCGTCGCGCGGCGGGCGGGCCGACCAGTTGATCGCGCGCTCGGTGGACGCGATGACGCTGGGCACCCCCGTCGAGGAGGTCATGGACGGCCGGGACGCGCTGCTGGCCCTCGGCATGAACGGCGAGCCGCTCCCCTTCGAGCACGGTTTCCCGGTCCGGATGGTCGTGCCCGGTCTCTACGGCTACGTCTCCGCCTGCAAGTGGATCCGGGAGATCGAGCTCACCACCTTCGACTCGTACGACCCCTACTGGGTCAAGCGCGGCTGGGCCCGCCGGGCGCCGATCAAGACGCAGGCCCGGATCGACACCCCCAAGCCCTTCGCCCGGATCCCGGCCGGGACCGTAACGGTCGCCGGGGTGGCGTGGGCCCAGCACCGCGGCATCGAGCGGGTCGAGGTCCAGGTCGACGACGGGGCGTGGCAGGAGGCCTCGCTCGCGGCGCAGGCCACGACCGACACCTGGCGCCAGTGGTCCTTCGACTGGAGGGCCTCCTCGGGCGGCCACCGCCTGACCGTCCGCGCCACGGACGGCCGGGGCGAGGTCCAGACCGAGCTGCGGACCCGCACCATCCCGGACGGCGCGAGCGGCCGGCACGGCGTCTTCGTCACGGTCGGCTGACCGAAGCGACCCCGGTTACCCACCACTTCACGCACTTTCTCCCCCTCCGTTCCGTATTTCCCGATTCCGCAGTCCGCATTCCGCATTCACCAACCCCTTGTCTGGAGAACACCATGAACACCCTTCGTTTCCGCCGTACCGCCCTTGCCGTCGCCACGGCAGCCGTACTGCCCTTCGCGCTGGCCGCCTGCTCCGACTCGGACTCCGGCAAGGACTCGGCCTCCGGTGCGACCGCCGCGGCGAGCGCCGACACCTCCTCCCCGGCCGCGGACGCCTCGGCGCCGATGACCGCGGACGGGCCCTTCGGCGCCGCGTGCGCCGGTGTCCCGAAGGAGGGCGCGGGCAGCTTCGACGGCATGGCCAAGGACCCGGTCGCGACCGCCGCGTCCAACAACCCTGCGCTGTCCACCCTGGTGGCGGCCGTCAAGCAGGCCGGGCTCGTCGACACGCTCAACAACGCCAAGGACATCACGGTGTTCGCGCCGACCAACGACGCCTTCGCCAAGATCCCGAAGGCCGACCTCGACAAGGTCCTCGCCGACAAGGCCACCCTCACCAAGATCCTCACGTACCACGTGGTCGGCGAGAAGCTGACGCCGAAGCAGCTGGAGAACGGCTCCTTCACCACGCTGGAGACCGGAAAGGTGACCACTGCCGGCTCGGGCGAGTCCTACAAGGTCAACGGCACGTCCAACGTGGTCTGCGGCAACGTCCCGACCGCGAACGCCACCGTGTACATCGTGGACACGGTCCTGATGCCGAAGTAGCCGTGGCGCCGAACCGGTGACCCGTACGGGCGCCGGTCGTTGTAGAAGCGGTCAGCGAAGTGGCCCCCGGAGTCCCGGACCCGTCCTCAGGGTCCGGGACTCCATGCCGTGTTTACCGTCCCATCACTTGGACGGCACATGTGGCGACGGATTGGACAAGTGGCCGATGTTACTAACACCATGGCCCCGCAAGTTCGCGGCTGCGCAGGGGGGCAAACCGCTCGTTCCACGTCCCTCCGCACGGACCGCTCGTCCCCGCCACACCCCTGGAGAGACTTCGCCATGAGCTTCGGCGACCCGAACAACCCCTACGGCCAGCAGCAGCCCCCGCAGGGTCAGCCCGGCTACCCCCAGGGCCAGCCCGGCTACCCGCAGCAGGCGCCGCAGGGTGTCCCCCCGCAGTACGGGTACCCGCAGCAGCCCGTCGGCGGCGTCCCCCCGCAGCAGCCGTACGGTGCGTACCCGCCGGCCGGCATGCCGCCCATGCCGGGCACCGGAATGCCGCCGCTGGCGCACTGGGGCCTGCGCGTCGGTGCCACCCTCCTCGACGGTCTGATCATCGCGGGGCCGATGTACGCGCTCGGTTTCATCGACCTCGCCATGAGCGACGACGCGGGTGCCTCCGGGCCGGGCGTCTTCTTCCTGATCGGCTGGCTCTACGCCCTCGGCATGGGCATCTTCCAGCTCTACAAGGAAGGCTCGACCGGCCAGTCGATCGGCAAGAAGGTCGTCGGGATCAGCGTGCGCCGCGAGGCCGACGGCAACGTCCTCGGCTTCGGCATGGCCTTCGTCCGCAAGCTGGCGCACTTCCTCGACGGCATCGCCTGCTACATCGGCTACCTGTGGCCGCTGTGGGACGCCAAGAAGCAGACCTTCGCCGACAAGGTGTGCAGCACCGTCGTCATCGTGGTTCCCAAGGGCTGAGCGTGGGGGCGGGCGACGGCAAGGTGGAGGTCCCGGTCGTGCTCCAGACGGACCTGGCCCCGCCGGCGCCGTCGATCACGTGGTTGTTGGTGACGATCTCGCCGTCGGCGGTGATCACGATGCCGGAGCCGGTGCCCTGGCCGGAGCTGG
>NZ_JBHVYI010000190.1:0-3994 GCF_042880975.1 Streptomyces sp. NPDC058289 | reverse complement strand
GCGCCCCGGCCCTGTTCTTCGGGGGCCGCGCCCTCCCCGGGGCCCCCCCCCGCCACCCCCCCCCGGCCCCCCCCCCCCCCCCCGGGGGGGGGGCGGGCGCCGCGCTGTCGGTGGCACCTGCCATCGTGTGCGCCATGCTGCCCGTCACCCTCCGCACCGAGCCCGCCGAGACCTACCGCCGGCCCGCGCTGCCCCTGCTGTCCGAACTCGTCGGGCGCATCGGCGCCGACGGCGACCACTTCCTCATCGTGGAGCGGCTGCCGGACGAGCCCGACGTGTTCGCCCAGGTCTGGCACGAGACCGGCGGGGACTACCAGCTGGAGTACCGCGACGGCGCCCCCGACCGGCACTTCCAGGCCTTCGTCCCGACGGCGGCCGAGGTGGTGGGCGTGATGGTCCGCTGGGCCCGCCGGGAAGAGGGCTGGGGTGTCGGCCCGGCCTGGGAGCGGCTGGAGTTTCCGGCGGCGGAGGTGGCCCCGCTCGCCCCGGAGGTGGAGGAGGAGCTGACCGAGCTCGTCCGGGACGGACTGCGGTGCGGTTACGACGACCGGGCGGCCCTGAGTGAGAACGCCGAGGAGTACCTCGTCTCGGGCGGGGTCCGGCCGGTGTCGCGCGCGCAGGCGGAGCACCTGGTGGACCGGCTCTGGCGGGAGCGGCTGGCGGAACAGGCCGGCTGGGTGGGCGAGACGGACCCCGAGCGGCTGGCACGGGCCTTCGCCTCGCTCGATGCCGCCGGCATCACCGCGCGGGAGAACTTCGCGTGCTGTCGCTCCTGCGGCCTCGCGGAGATCCGGGCGGCGGGCCGCGAGGACGCCCGCGGGTTCGTCTTCTTCCACGCGCAGTGCACCGAGGGTGCCGTGGCGGGGGGCGACCTGTGGCTGCTCTACGGCGGCTTCGAGCAGGGCGAGGAGTTCGCCGCCTCCGTGGGCCGGGAGGTCACCCGGGTGCTGGACGCGGTGGGGCTGGCCTGGGTGTGGGAGGGGACCGCACGCGATGCGATTCGGGTGACGGGGATGGATTGGAAGAAGCGGCTGGGCGGGTGACGGCTTGTCGGGATTGCAATGGTCCGTTCATGTCATGATCACGGAATATGGGATTCCGCTCCACGTAGTGAGACGGGGCCTGCCCCGGCGGCCCCGCATCTGCTTGAATGGGGCCATGGCCAGCTACTCGTACACCTCGACAGGTCGCAGCGACCTCGAGCCGTTCTGGCCTTCCCGTCAGGACCACGATTTCGACCGGGTGTGTTGCCGCGCGAAGAACGCGCCGGCCCTCTAAAGCCTCCGGGACCTCACAACCGACCTCCCCCAGGCCTTCGGTCTGCGCGGTACGACACAAGACGACGCCTTTACGTACGTCTCCTGCCGACCACTCCGCGTGAAAGAGCTGACCACTCATGGCGAACACCCGTTCCTTCGCTTCTGCCGCCTCCGCTGCGACCTCTCCCCTGACCTACCCGAGCTTCCCGCCCAGTCCGCGCCACCGCCTGCGAGCCGTGGACCGCGACGAGGTGGCTCGCGTCGTGGACTTCCTGCCGCCGGGCGCCACCTGGCTGCCCGCCCCCGCACACACCCTGCCCGCCCTCCCCGGCCAGCCGCCGATGGTCGGGTACCTGGTGCTCGTACCGGCCGACCAGCAGCCGCCGATCGCCTTCTCCCCGCAGGCCGTTCCCACCGCCCCGACCCCCGGCGCGGCTGCCGTCACCGGCGACACCCTGGTCCGCATCGACCCCGCACAGCGCACCGCGGAGGTGGACGGCGAGGTCCTGGACCTGACGTACCTGGAGTTCGAGCTGCTGACCCACCTGGTCGCGCACCCGCACCGGGTGCACAGCCGCGACCAGCTGGTGACCACCGTCTGGGGCTACGGCCACGTCGGCGACGGCCGCACCGTAGACGTCCACGTCGCGCGGCTGCGCCGCAAGCTGGGCGCAGCCCACCGCGGCGCGATCCAGACCGTACGCCGCGTGGGATACAAGTACGCCCCCTGACCGGGACGGCGGCGGGCCCGTACTGACGAGGGGGAGTACGGGCCCGGGCCAGGACGGCCCAACTCGGGCCGCCACAAAGGGGATTTCTTCGCACATCCGTGCTGATCAGGCCCGGTCCCTGACGTAGGCTTTTCCGTCGTGACCATCGGAACCGGCAGCGTACTTGCCCCACTTGAGCCCCAGGACCCCCGCGAGACCGCCGGCTACCGGCTGATCGCCCGGATCGGCGAGGGCGGCATGGGCACCGTCTACCTCTCGCACACGCGCGGCGGGCAGCCCGTCGCGCTGAAGCTGATCCGTCGGGAGTTCGGGCAGGACCCGGACTTCCGGCGCCGGTTCGAGCAGGAGGTCCGGGCCGCGCGCCGGGTGCAGGGCTACCACCTCGTACCGGTCCTCGACCACGACACCACGGGCGCCTCGCCCTGGCTCGCCTCGGTGTTCGTACCGGGACTCTCGCTGCACGACGCCCTGAGCGCCTACGGTCCGCTCCCGCTCGGCGCCGTCTTCCAGCTGATCGGCTGCACGGCGCGGGCCCTCGGCTCCATCCACGCCGCGGGGGTCGTGCACCGCGACCTCAAGCCCGCCAACCTCCTGCTCGGCGCCGCCGGACCGTACGTGATCGACTTCGGGATCGCCCGGGCCGCCGACAGCACGCAGCTCACCCGCACCGGCGGGGTCATCGGCACTCCGCAGTACATGTCCCCCGAACACGCGCTGGGCGCCGAGGTCACCACCGCGAGCGACCTGTTCGCGCTCGGCCTCATCGCCGCGGTCGCGGCCACCGGGCGGCACCCGTACGGGGAGGGCGGGGCCACGGCGCTCGGCGTGCGGATCGCCAACACCGACCGGCTGCCCCCGGACCTGAACGGCTACCCGGCCGAACTGCGGCCGCTGCTGGAGCGCTGCCTGACGGCGGATCCGGCGGCGCGGATCGGCACGGACGAGCTCACCGCGATGTGCGAACTGTTCGCCGGACGGCCGCTGAACGACTTCGACGGCTGGCTCCCGGAGCCGGTCGGGCTGGAGATCGCCCGGCGGGTGCGGGCCGCGGAGAACCCGCCGGTGCCCACGGTCGCGGACGCGGGCGCGGGTACGGGCCGCGCGGGCGTTGGCGCGGGCGGATCGGGTACGGGCGGTACGGGCGCTGGTCCCGCCGGCGCCTTCGGCGGGGTGTACGGGGCGCCGACGGTGGGCGCGCCGCGCCGGCCCGCGGGTCCCCCGCCGGCCGCCGGCCACCCGACGCACCCCCCGGTGCCGGGCCCGGCGCCCGCGCCGGCCCCCGGACCGAAGCGGTTCCGGGGCGTGCTGATCGGGGCCGGCCTCGTACTGGCCGTCCTCGCGGGCGCCGGCGCGGTCCGGCTGCTCGACGGCGGCGGCGCCGCGAAGGACGACGCGAAGCAGGAGGGGCCGGTCGCGCCCGCCTCCTCCGACCAGGCGCAGGCCCAGGCCCCGGCTCCGGCCCCGGTCTCGTCCGGGCCCAAGACCGCGCCCTCGGCCTCCTCCTCGCCGAAGTCCGCGTACACGCCGGTCTTCCAGGACAAGCCCCTGACCCTGCGCGCGCCCTCCTCCAGCACCGGGACCCACGTCGACCTGGACGCCCCGCAGATCTTCCCGAAAGGAGCCATCGGCAGGACCCAGGGCATGGAGCTCACCTACCAGGACTGGGGCGACGCCGATCTGCGCTTCCTGACGGCCATGGGCAAGAGCACCGGCACCACGCCGGAGGAGTGCCGGGACGCCGTCGCCACCAACACCTTGGCCTCCAGGGTGGGCAAGGACGAGCTGAAGGCGGGCAAGACGCTCACGAAGGGGACGGTGCTGTGCACCGTCACCGGTGACAACAACCTGGCGATGCTCCGCATCACCGAGGTCGTGCTCGACACGAGCAAGGGGTCCATCGGCCCCATGCCGGACTACGTCACCGCACTCACCCTCTGGAAGATCGGCTGACGCCGTGGGCCGGGGCCCCCGGGTAAGCCCCGGCCCACGGAGGCTGCCCTAGAC
>NZ_JBHVYI010000189.1:0-4181 GCF_042880975.1 Streptomyces sp. NPDC058289 | reverse complement strand
GCGCGCCCTGTGTGCGGGGGCCCGGCCTCAGCGGCTCGCGAGGAGCTCGAGCGTGTCGATGACCCGGTTCGAGAAGCCCCACTCGTTGTCGTACCAGGCGACCACCTTGATGTGGCGGCCTTCGACGCGGGTGAGCTGCGAGTCGAAGATGGACGAGGCGGGGTTGCCCGTGATGTCGGAGGACACCAGCGGGTCGTCCGAGTACTCCAGCACGCCGGCGAGCGGCCCTTCGGCGGCAGTGCGGTAGGCCGCCAGGACGTCCTCGCGGGTCACGTCGCGGGCGACGGTGGTGTTCAGCTCGACGATGGATCCCACCGGAACCGGGACGCGGATCGAGTCGCCGGAGAGCTTGCCGTCCAGGTTGGGCAGGACCAGGCCGATGGCCTTGGCGGCGCCCGTCGTGGTCGGCACGATGTTCACGGCGGCCGCGCGGGCGCGCCGGGGGTCGCGGTGCGGACCGTCCTGGAGGTTCTGCTCCTGCGTGTAGGCGTGCACGGTGGTCATGAACCCGTGCTCGATGCCCGCGAGTTCGTCCAGTACGGCGGCCAGCGGCGCGAGCGCGTTGGTCGTGCACGAGGCGTTGGAGACGATCGTGTGCAGCGCCGGGTCGTAGGAGTCGCTGTTCACGCCGAACGCGAGCGTGATGTCGGCGCCGTCCGCCGGTGCGCTGACGAGCACCTTCTTGGCTCCCGCGTCGATGTGCGCGCGGGCCGCCTTGGCCGTGGCGAAGCGGCCGGTCGCCTCCAGCACGATGTCCACGCCGAGCTCGGCCCAGGGCAGCTGCGCCGGCTCGCGCTCGGCGAGCACCTTGATGCGGCGGCCGTCGACGACGAGGACGTCCCCGTCCACGGTCACCGGGCGGCCGAGCCGGCCGGAGGTGGTGTCGTAGGCGAGCAGCCGCGCGAGGGTGGCGGGCTCGGTGAGGTCGTTGACCGCGACGACGTCGAGCTTGCTGTCGCGTTCGAGCAGAGCGCGCAGGACGTTGCGTCCGATGCGGCCGAATCCGTTGATGGCGATGCGAGTCATGGTGTCTCCCTGTTCCCTGTCCCTTGGGTTCGTCACCAGGTTCGCCGGTCGGGGGCGCCCGCGACAGCGGCGCGATCGCCACGGTCCGCAAGGATCGCGCCACAGGGCGGGCCTCGGGGCTTTCCCTGTCCGGTCGCCCTTGCCCCCTGTCGCTCGCCACGGTCACTCGCCCCGGGCAAAAGTGCGCCGGTACTCGCTCGGCGTGGTCCGCAGGATGTGCTGGAAGTGCAGCCGCAGGTTCGCGCCGGTGCCCAGGCCCACGTCCGCGGCGATCTGCTCCACGCTCCGCTCCGAGCGCTCCAGCAGTTCGCGGGCCACGTCGATGCGGGCGCGCATCACCCACTGCATCGGCGTGTACCCGGTGTCCTCGGCGAACCGCCGCGAGAACGTGCGCGGGGACACCGCCGCGTGCCGGGCGAGCGCCTCCAGGGTGAGGGGTTCGCCGAGCCGGTGCAGCGCCCACTCGCGGGTGGCGGCGAACCGCGGTCCGAGCGGCTCGGGCACGCTGCGCGGGACGTACTGTGCCTGGCCGCCGCTGCGGTAGGGGGCCGCGACCAGCCGCCGGGCCGTGTGGTTCGACGCCGCCACCCCGAGGTCGCTGCGCAGGACGTGCAGGCACAGGTCGATGCCCGAGGCGGCTCCGGCCGAGGTCAGGACGGAGCCCTCGTCGACGAACAGGACGTTCTCGTCGACCCGGACCAGCGGCCACTTCGCCGCGAGCGCCCGGGTGTAGTGCCAGTGCGTGGTGGCGCGTTTGCCGTCGAGCAGGCCCGTGGCAGCGAGCGCGAAGGCTCCCGTGGAGATCGCCGCGAGCCGGGCGCCCCGTGCGTGGGCGGCGATCAGCGCGTCGACGACGGCCCGCGGAGGGTCCTCGCGGTCGGGGAACCGGTAGCCGGGGACGAAGACGGTGTCGGCCCAGGCGAGGGCTTCGAGGCCGTGGGCGACGGCGTACGACAGGCCGTCGCCGCCGGTCACGAGTCCCGGGGCGGCGCCGCACACCCGGACCTCGTAGGGCATGCTCGCGCGGGTCGTGAACACCTGCGCGGGGATGCCGACGTCGAGGGGTTTCGCCCCCTCGAGGACGAGGACGGCGACGTGGTGGGGGCGGGAGGCTGGCACCGCGACATGCTTCCGAAGGGGCGGGAGGCTTGTCAAGCATCACGGTTAGTAAACCTTCCGATTGAGATAACCACCTATCAGTTGGTCCAGACCTGTTGACGGCGGTCCTTCCGGAGGATTAGGTTCCCGGCCACCAAGCGGATACGCCGTCAACTCCCCACGCCCGCCCGGCCTCAGGGCCCCCACCCACGGGCCCGCCGCCCCGTCCCCACGCGTGCCCGGCGGGCCGCACGCCCACGCTTCGCGCTCCACGCCGTCCCCCCATTCCCACTGGAGGCACTTCCTTGCGTACCCCTGACCGAACCCGTACCCGGCTGGCCTGCGCCCTCGGCGCGACCCTGCTCGGCGCAGCCGCGGTGCTGACCTCTCCCGGGGCGGCCTTCGGCGCCAACATCCTCTCGAACGGCGATTTCGAGTCCGGCACCACGGCCGGCTGGTCCTGTTCCGGGGGGCTGGGCTCCGTGGTCGGCTCGCCGGTGCACGGCGGGAGCAAGGCACTGGCCGGCGCGGCCAGTGCGAGCGACAACGCCAAGTGCGTCCAGACCGTCGCCGTGCGGCCCAACACCAGCTACACGCTCTCCGCCTGGGTCCGCGGCAGCTACGTCTACCTCGGGGTCACCGGCGGCACCTCCACATGGACTCCCTCGGCTGCCGCCTACACCAAGCTGACCGTCGCCTTCACCACCGGCGCCTCCCAGACCAGCGCGGAGGTCTACCTCAACGGCTGGTACGGACAGGGCACTTACTACGCCGACGACATCACCCTGGACGGCCCGGGCGGCAGCGTCGACACCCAGGCGCCCACCGTGCCCGGCAGCCTCACCGCCACCGGCAAGACCTCCACCACGGCGTCCCTGAGCTGGACCGCTTCCACCGACAACGTCGGCGTGAACGGCTACGACGTCTACCAGGGCGGTACGAAGGTCGCCACCTCGGGCAGCACCAGCGCGACCGTCACCGGCCTGACCCCCAGCACCGCCTACGCGTTCACCGTGCGCGCCCGCGACGCCGCGGGGAACACCTCGGCCGCCTCGAACACCGTCAACGTCACCACCGACACCGGGACCACGCCGCCGACCGGCTTCAAGCAGGCCGCGCCGTACCTCTACCTCGGCTGGGGCAACCCGCCGAGCCCGACCACGGTGATGAACGCGACCGGCACCAAGTGGTTCACCATGGCGTTCATCCTCTCCTCCGGCGGCTGCAACCCGTCCTGGGACGGACAGCGCCCGCTGACCGGCGGCGTGGACCAGAGCACCATCGCCTCGATCCGCGCGGCGGGCGGGGACATCGTGCCCTCCATCGGCGGCTGGCAGGGCAACAAGCTCGGGCCCAACTGCTCCAGCGCCGAGGCCCTGGCGGGGGCCTACCAGCAGGTCATCTCCGCCTACGGCCTCAAGGCCATCGACGTGGACATAGAGAACACCGACGAGTTCGAGAACGCCGTGGTCCAGGACCGCATCCTCGGCGCGCTCAAGATCGTCAAGCAGAACAACCCCGGCCTGAAGACCATCCTGACCTTCGGCACCTCCACCACCGGCCCGACCAGCTGGGGCAACCGCCTGATCGAGCAGTCCAAGGCGCTGAACGCCGGCATCGACGTCTTCACGATCATGCCGTTCGACTTCGGCAACGCCTCGACGGACATGTACGCCAGCACCGTCAGCGCGACCGAGGGCCTCAAGGCCAAGCTCAAGTCCACCTACGGCTGGGACGACGCGACCGCGTACTCCCACATCGGGATCTCGGGCATGAACGGCATCAGCGACACCCAGGAGACCACCACCGTCCAGAACTGGACCGACATCCGCAACTGGGCCAACTCCCACCACATCGCGCGCCTCGCCTTCTGGTCGGTGAACCGCGACCGCGGCTGCCCCGGCGGCGGCCTGCAGGAGACCTGCTCCGGCATCGCCCAGAGCGACTGGCAGTTCACCTCCATCACGGCCGGCTTCACCGGGTGATCCAGCGCCTCGTAGGAGCGGGGGCCGTCGCGGAGTTCCGCGGCGGCCCCCGCTCCTTGCGCGGTGTCAGGA
>NZ_JBHVYI010000188.1:0-4442 GCF_042880975.1 Streptomyces sp. NPDC058289 | reverse complement strand
AGCAGGGCCGGAGCGAGTGCGGCAGCGGCCAAGGCAAGTCCTGCGCGGACGGTGTTCATGAATCCCCCTCGTTGGAACCGACCGGTGATCGATTCCCCTGTCTGCAAGATCATCCGATCGTATGCCAAACGCATGTTCCATGTGAGTCGGGCCGTGGCCGCTTCGCGGCCGGCTGGCTGACCGGTGGGATCCCGGCGCTCCGCGCCACATACGGGATACCCCTCCGGCCTGCCTCCCGCCAGCGCCCCTCGCCCAGCACCAGCCCACATCCGGGCCGAGCACGGTGACAGCGCCGAGACGCCGATCCCGATTGCGATCGAGACGAGCCGGGGCCTGCTGCGGCTGATGTCGAGCTCGGGGCGCCTATGTGCCTCCGGCAGTGCGGCCGGTGCCGGGTCGGCAAGTTCGGCCGTGAGACGGCCGCGCCCGGCCTCGGCCTCGGCTTCGTCCCCGAGCTCGGCCTCGGCCTCGGCCTCGGCCCCCGGGCTCGTGCTCGGTCCGGGTTCACCCGGGGGAGTGGATCCGGGCCTCGCGTATGCGTAGGCGGCTTATGCGGTGCGCGCCCAAACCACCCTGAGACCGGTGCTATTGACAACAAAGTGGATCTTTCGGCATCTTTCCGGCGCGATCCGATCGGCGGGCCGTCGAGGTGTGATCGGAGTGCGGTTCGTGGCGCATTCGGTGCGGGAGCAGTACGACGAAGGCCAGGCTGCGGCACGGGTGCGGGTGTCTGTGGCGGCGTGGCGGTGGGCGGTCGGCTCGGGCCTGGTCCCGCCTGCGGATGCCGGCCCGGGACTGTGGTCGCGGGCGGTGGTGGGGGCGGCGGCCCCGGAGGCGATCCGGGCCGCGCTGCGCGGCCCGATGGGGGCCGGGGTGGCGGCCGACCGACTGACGGAGGCCTTGGGTGAGCCGTTGCGGTGCCGGCGCAGGTACCGCCGCGGCGGTACCGAACGCCCCGAGCAAATCCGATGACACCGACAATCTCCGGCGACCAGACTGCACCGGTTGCCCCGAACGTGTCATCGCCGCAGTTGTGGGCGGTCGCTGCCGAGCCCGCTCCTGGCCGCCTCAACGAAGGCGAGGCGGCACGCGCCCTTGGTGGGTGCCTGGCCGTTTACCGTCACGTCGCGGACGATCTGGTGGAGTGCCTCAGTGTAGCGACGCGCGGCTTGAGCGACCTCAGGCAGGCAGACCAGTTCAACGGCCTTCTCGGCGAGCCACAACGCGTGGAGGATCTGGTCTTCGGGCTCATCCGCAGCAGGCAGACCCAAGCTCCTTCGGTCCAGCACCAGCTCGACCTTCTGTGCGGCGGCCAGGAACGTCAAGATGACTTCCTTGCGCTCTGCCCGCTCGGCCTCCACTCGGCGTTGCAGGTCGCGTCGCATCTCAACGCGTGTAGCCAGGTGCTGTCCCACGAGTGTGCCCATGGTTCCCAGTAGGACACCGACCAAGGCAAGTACGGTTCCCGCGCTGACTCCGTCCACGGCATCAAGGCTGACTCACTCCGGCGGTTACCGTCCAGGACTTTGTACTTACCAGGCACCTTGGAGCTGTATGCGACTCGGTCTGAGGCAGGCGCGGTGCAGATGAAGGCGCGGGACGTGCGCCCGTTCACGCCGCGTGAGGAACTTGATCTGGCGGACGCGACGTTCGACGATGCCCGAACCTAGCCGAGCGCTGACCGGCGGTTTCACGAAATCACGGCCAGAACCAGATTCAGCGAGCCTCATCAATGGCGGCCTACCGCTTCGAGCCGGCCAGGGTCTTGTGGGCGGTGCAGACGTCGCAGGCGCTGGCGATGGGGTCGTGCGTGATCATCCACCGGGCCTGCTCGGTCGTGAGGGTGCAGCCCTTGCCGCCCGTGCTCGCCTTGCAGCCGGGCTGGTGGATGCGGAGCGTGAGGCCGCTGCCCGGTCTGGGCCGGGGCTGTATCCGCTCCCCGATCAACAGGCCGACCTCGGCGGCGCAGGCGGGGGTGCGGGTGGTCGGCGGTGCAGTTTGGGGACGTCGGTGTACGAGGTCCCGGGTACGGGGCGCACGCGGTCGGCGGGGACGTCGATCTCGATCATGTCCGTGGTGATGTCCTGTCCGGTGCTGGCGGTACGGCTGGACCAGGCGCGTAGGGCGACGGTGTAGACCCACTGGCCGGCGTCGGTCTGCCACCGGCGTACGAGCCGGCCTGCTACCTCGCCGTCGGGCAGCAGGACGCGGACGGGCGGGAGCAGGGAAGGCTGCTGACGCCGGTCAGCCCCGGTCATGGGCGGGTGCGGGCGAGGGGCGCTCGTCCCGCTCGTGGGTGGAGGTAGGTTGATCACCAGCTTGCTGAAGGCCCTGGGGAGGAGCTGCTGTGAAAGAGATCGAGGTCCCGGGACCTGAGCCCGACTGGCAGCCGGCCACACAACCGCCCTACTACACCGGCAAAAACCCCGCCTACCAGTACAGCGTCTGGGAGCACTCCGTCCCGCTCTTCCAGATGATCGGAGGGCTGGAGCTGCCGGTTCAGCCCGTGGCCCAGCGGCTACGTCTACACGTGGAGCGGTCGTGTGTTTTCGGCGGGGTGAATGAGAGCCGCTTGGGCGGTGGTTTCGGGAGCCACGTTGGTCCGTCTGTGCGGGAGACGGAGAGTGGCATAGGTCCATGATCGGCGGCGGGACTGGGAGCCACCCTGATCGGGTGACATCTGGTTCGGAGTGTCTGCGGTATCAGTGCTGGGTGGGCCAGTAGCTTTGCGATCAGGGTCCTGCCGATCCGTGTCCCTGACAGGCGCGGTGCGGAAGGGCCCGACCTCTTTTTCGGAGGCGTCGGCCTCGGCGGCCGCCGATGATGTGTCGATGAGTCAGAACGAGGTCGACGCACTGCGGCAGGCCGGAAATGACACCAGCCATCCCGAGTTCGCCGAGCGCATGGTGCGGGCGCTGCGTGACGGACTCCGGGTCTTGGAAGGCCTCCCGCGAGACGATGTTTTCTGGGGCGGTTGGGCAAACGATCACGCCACGATCTACAAGCTCGGCGTTCTCGCCGCGGGACGGCTGCAACGCGATCCCGCAGACCGGACGGCGCGGTGGACGCTTGTGGCGCTCGCGCTCGCCCGCGGCTCCAATGACGGCGGGCTCTCTTTGCTCGGGCCGGATATTGCCGCCGATCCGACCGTCGTGGCAGACGCGTTGGTCATCGCGGACTGGGTCGGCAAGGAGATCGGACTCGATCTCACCGCCGAGTTGCGCGAGGCGTGCGCGTGGGCAGATCGCGACGCGCTGGAGTCGCTGGCACAGTCAGAGACGGGAGAGGCAGCACGGGCTGCGCTGCGTGTTCTGGCACCGCAGGATCCTCACAACCAGGGGCCCCGGCCGATAGTGGCCATGCGAAGTGGTCGATGCTGTCCTGGACATTCACCAACGAGCACCTTGGGCAGCCATGACCGACTACCTGCAGGCCGTATTCGACATGCTCGGCCCAGCGGAGAACCGTTACGCCGATCCTGATGCCTGGATCCGCCTGGAGCAGGAGATCGGCAGAAGACTTCCCGCGGACTACAAGGCGATCGTCGATGCCTACGCCCCCGTCCAGCTCAACGGGCACCTCGGCCTCTCATCCCACCCGGCCTGCGCGTGGCGGAACCTGGGCGAGGAGATCCGGTCCGATGCGGAAGGCTGGAACGAGTGGCGGGCGTGGGAGGCCGACGACCTGGAACCCAACGCGGATCCTCGCGTGATCTGCAACCGCCCGCAGATCACTTTCGGCACCCCCGACGGCTTCGTCCCCCTTGCCAGCACGGACCAGGGAGCGGCCATCTTCCTGGCCCCGGAGGTCCACGGGTTCTCCGACGGGATAGTGGTCCAGGGCTCGGAGGGAGACTGGGCCGGCCACCCCATGTCGCCGAGGAGATTGCCGGCGTCCTGAACGCTGGGGTCGTCACTCTTGACGAAGTCGACATAGCCGATCTCCAGGACTTCGACCTGATCGGCTTCGGCTCCGGTGTCCGGAGCAACAAGATGTACCCCCGGCTGCTGGACCTTGTGCAGCAGCTCCCCCAACAGCCGTGGGGCAAGGCGTTCGTCTACGCGACTAGCGGGTTGCCGGACGGCGGCTTCCAGAAGTACACCCGGCCGCTGGTGGGAGCGTTGGAAGGCAAGGGGTTCGAAGTCGTGGACACCTTCACCTGCCGGGGCTGGGACACGTGGGCGCCGTTCAAGCCGGTCGGTGGGATCCGGAAGGGGCGGCCGAACGCTGACGATCTCGCCGAGGCGCGGGCCTTCGCCGAGGGCCTGAGAACGGGGGCCTGAGCGGGCGCGGGCCCAGGGGGACGCTGCGGTTCCCTACGGGATCTCGGTCGCCTTCAGCGCCGCGATATCCGCGGCAGCAGGAGGTGCGGGCGGATCTCCGACGCCGTCGGGACCGGGAGAGTTTCACCGGCTCCGGCGGGGGGGCCGGGGGACCCCCCC
>NZ_JBHVYI010000187.1:0-4516 GCF_042880975.1 Streptomyces sp. NPDC058289 | reverse complement strand
CGGGACCGGCAACGGCACCTGGTCAGGGACCGGGTCTGGGACCGGGACCGGCAACGGCACCTGGTCAGGGTCCGGGTCCGGGACCGGGACCGGCATCGGCACCTGGTCTGGGTCCGGCGCGGGGATGGGTACCTGGTCCGGGTCCGGCACCTGGCCCGGGACCTGCGCCTGGTCCGGGTCTGGGACCGGCATCGGCATCGGCATCGGTACCAGCACCGGGTCTGGGACCGGGACCGGCACCGGCACCGGCATCGGCATCGGGACCGGGACCGGGACCGGCACCGGCACCTGGTCCGGCACCGGCTGGGTGCGCCGACGCTAAACCCTGACCCGCACGTCAGGGTCAAGCCCTCCCCGGCGGCCGCAGCCGCTCGACATAGACTGCGCCGGGCACGAACGATCATCGAACGGTGGAGAGCGGGTACGCATGGGCGGGGCGGCCGCGCTGGAGAAACTGATACCGGTGGCGCTGGCCTTCGGCGTCGGCGTGCTCCTCGCACGCCGCAAGGTGGTCCCCGCCGAGGCCTCCAAGGCCTTCGCCGACTACGCCTTCCTCTTCGCGGTCCCCTGCTACCTGTTCGGCAACATCTACGCCGCGGACCTCTCCGCCCTCTTCGACTGGCGGGCCATCGGCGGCTACGCGGCCGCCGCCGCCCTCGCGGTCGCGGCCGTCGCGGCCGCCTCCGCGGCAGCCGGACTGCGCGACCCGCGGGCCGTGGCGCTGCGCGTGATGGCCGGGGTCCAGGTCAACACCGCCTACTTCGCCGTCCCCGTCTTCATCACCTTCTTCGGGACGGCGGCGCCGATCTTCCCGGTGCTGCTCTTCCAGGTCTGCGTCCTGTCGCTCGTCGTCATCGCCATCATGGAACTGGGCCGTGCCGGCCCCGGCGCGGGCGGCCCCGCCCGGCGCCTGTCCCGGGCCGTCAGCGCCTCGCTCGTCACCCCGCTGGTCCTCGCCTGCAACGCCGGGATCCTGCTCAACCTGCTCTCCGTGCACGTCCCGGAGGTGGTCCTCGACGGGGCCGCCTTCGTCGGGGACAGCGCCTCCCCGGTGGCCCTCTTCGCCCTCGGATTGCACCTCGGCGGCATCGGCCTCGACGTCCGGGGCACCACCCGCGAGGAGTTGGCGCTCATCGGCTTCAAGTGCGTGGCCTTCCCGCTGCTGGCGTGGGCGGTGTGCGGGGCACTGTTCGGGGTCCGGGGCGAGTGGCTCACGTACCTCGTGCTGATCGCCGCGATGCCGACGCCCCAGAACCTGTTCATCTTCGCCCAGCGCTACGACGTGGGCGTGAACCTCTCCGCCGCCGTCGTGATCAAGAGTTCCCTGGTCTCCCTCCTGCTGCTGCCGCTCTGGCTGCAGGCGGTGTCCGCGTGACAGCACCGTCCCCGCCATCCCCGTGACCCCAGCTGTCCCCGTGACCCCAGCTGTCCCCGTGACCGCGGCGGCCTCCGTTCCCCGGGCGGACTCCGCTCGTTGAGCGGGTATGGAGCTCCCGTCGATCGCGGCGCCCGGCGTCGGTGAACAGGCCGACGCCGTGGCCGATGCCGCCTGCCACCTCTACGACACCCTCGCGCCCTGGGGCCGCACCGCCCCCGGAGGATGGAGTCGGGGAGCCGCCGAGGACGCCGCGGAGGCCATCGAGACGGCCGCGCACGCCCTCGCGCACGCCCATCCGCGTGCCGAGGTCATCCTCGGACCCGTGCACACCGCCCTCGCGGACCTGCGCCGGCAGCTCGGCCTCGCGCCCGCCGAAGCGCTGACCGCGGAAGGGCTCCCGGCGACCCCGCGCACGGTGGGCAACCCGCGCCGCACCCGCCGGGTGCGGGTGCTCACGCCACCCGCGCCCCGGCAAGCGCCTTCTCGTACAACTTCCTGATGTCGGCGCCGAAGTAGGAGCTGTAGGAGGTGTCGGGGGTGTCCCCGCCCGTCTTCCAGCCGCCGATCACCCCGACCACGTCGCCGGTCTCGGTCCGCTCGTCGAAGCCGGTCAGGAACGGGCCGCCGCTGGTGCCGCCCGGATAGCCGGTGCAGTCGATCCGCAGGAACGATCCGGGGATCCCCGGATCGGTGCTGGTGAACTTCGTCGTCCGGTTCACGCACAGCCGTGGCCGGGCGGCGGAGGCCGGATAGCCGATCAGCGAGACCTGCTTGTGCGCGTACGGGGCGCCGGTCACCAGCCGGTTGCCGCCGACCACGTCCTCCACGGGGTAGCCGTCGGCGTCCGGGCCGACCTGGGCGAAGGCCACGTCGAGGGCGGCGCCCTTGTCTGCGCCGAGCTCCCGGTAGCGCGGGTCGATCCACACCTTGGAGCGGCCGGCCGCATCGCGCAGGATCGGGAACATCCCGTACGGCTGGGGGTTCTGGGCCGTGTACTGCGGTACGAAGGCCACCTGGCGGGCGTCCGTCCCGAGCAGGCAGTGCGCCGCGCTGAGCACCAGGTCGCGGCCGGGGGAGGCGACCACGCTCGCGGTGCAGAAGTACGCGCCGCCGCCCTTCATGACGAACATCCGGCCGACGACCGGGATGCCGTCGAAGTCCCGGCCGGTCCCGTCCACCGCCGCCGGGGCGCCACCGCGGCTGATCGGGACCGCGGACGCCATCCGATCGGGAGTCCAGAACGACTCCGCCTCCCGGGCCGACCACCGGTCGGTGGCCGGGGCCTTGGCCGGGGCGGTGCCGGCCTCGGCCTCGGGCAGGGGCCCGCCGGGCAGCAGCAGGGCGGCCGTGGCCGCCGCCACCGTCAACGTACGTCGCATGTCCGTCTCCTTCTTCGGGGATGGGCAGGGAGAGCGAGGGGCTGGGGACTGGGGGCTATACGGCTTGGGGGAAGCGGAACAGCCGGTCCGGGTCGTAGCGGCGCCGGACCTCTTCGAGGCGGGCCAGGTTCGGTCCGTAGTAGGCCTCGCGCCAGCCGGTCAGTTTCGGGTCGGCGTAGTTCTGGTACGCGGCTCCGCCCGCCCAGAGCCGCAGGTCCTGCCAGAGCCCGTCCAGCCAGCCCTGGTGCCGGCCGATGTCGGCGGCCGGAGCCGCGCCGGGCCAGTAGACGAGGTACTGGGCGAGGAACCCGGCCGAGCGGTGCGCGAAGGCGGTGGCCCGCGCCGGGATCCGGTTGAGGGCCCCGCCGCACACCCCGTCGAACTGCACCACGCCGAACCCGCCGCGCGGCACGCCTCGGGCGTAGCGCCGCAGGGCGGCCAGTACCGCCGAGGCGGCCGCTTCGGTGAGCCCGCCCGGGGCCCAGAAATCGGACCGGGCGGCGTAGGAGTCGCGGCCGAGCCGCCCTCGGGGGTCGTGTCCCGGCAGGCTGCCCGGCAGCCGGCATTCTGCGGGGCTCCGGTCCGGACAGCCCGCCATCGCCCGCACGGTGTCCCCGTAGCCGCGTACGACGGTCCAGCTGTCCCGGGGCGGGCCGCCCACCAGGTCGGACAGCCGGGTCAGCTGCCGCTCCAGCTCCGTGCGCCCGCCGTCCAGGCAGAGCACCCGCAGGGCCGGGGCGCCGACCGGGCCGCCGTCGACGGTGAACTCCACCTGGCTCCAGAACGGATCGGGCAGCGCCTCCAGCCAGCGCTGCCAGCCGAGAAGGACGGCGGGGGAGTCGGCGGCGGACCAGCGCAGTTCCGCGAAGGCGCAGTCGGAGACCGGGTGGGTGCGGAAGCGGAACCCGGTGACCACCCCGAAGTTGCCGCCCCCGCCGCCGCGCAGGGCCCAGAACAGATCGGGTTCGCGGTCGGCGGCGACCTCGCGGACCGTCCCGTCGGGGGTCACGAGGGTCACTCCCGTGAGCCGGTCGGAGGCGGTGCCCCAGGTGCGGGAGGAAAGGCCCAGCCCGCCGCCGAGGGTGAGACCGGCGATGCCGACGGAGGGGCACAGCCCCGTCGGGACGGCCAGGCCCCGCGCGGCGAGCACGGCGTTCACCTCCCCGAGCCGGGCGCCCGCGCCGATCCGGACCCCGGTTCCGGACTCCGCGGCCACCTCCGCCATGGCCCCCGTGTCGATGACGAGTCCGGCCTCGCGGGTGGACCAGCCCGCGTAGCCGTGGCCGCCGCCGCGCGGCACCACGGGGACGGCCGAGCGCCGGGCGAAGTCCAGACAGGCGGCGACGTCCCCGGGGTGCGCGGGGTAGGCCACCGCGCCCGGCCGGACCGTGTCGTAGCGGGGCTGGAACAGCTGTCGGGCCTCGTCGTAGTCCAGGTCGCCCGCCGTCACCACCCGGCCGTCGAGGCTCCGGGCCAGCGACCCGTAGTCCGGGTCCGCGCGGCGGGCCGTCGCGCGGGCCGTCGCGCCGATCGAGGCGAGGACGCCCGCGGCGGCTCCCGCGAGGATCCGGCGACGGTGGAGGGTCATCCCTCCTTCCTGCCACCGCCTTGCCCGTTCGGCGCGAAGGCGGGCCCACGGGGGCCGGCTTGCCCCCCGAACGGCCCATGCCCGGGTGCCTCGGGGGCGGCTCGGGCCGGGACTCCGCCGGGCCCGCCTCCCGCCCGCGCTCCGCCGGCCACCCGCCCGCGCGCCGCCGGC
>NZ_JBHVYI010000186.1:0-4682 GCF_042880975.1 Streptomyces sp. NPDC058289 | reverse complement strand
GCAGGCATCGACCGCCTCTGCAACCTCACCTGCACCGCAGCCCGACACTCCGAGAATCTGTTGATAAGCGGGCAGTCCAGGTGAAAACGACCTCTTAGAAGCTGTTGTCTTACCGATCATGGTGGACATCGGTTCGAGTGTGGCGACTCTGTCGGGTGATCTCTCGCTTGTGCGCACATAAAGGCAGGGCCTCCGGTTCAGCTCATGGTCGTCGAAGCCGGAGCGCACCAGGAGGCCCTGTTGTTGCAGTCTTACGCTCTCGTGTGGGTGGAGTCCAACTGGGCTGCGCCATCGTGTGATTGCCTCGCTCACGAACGGTGTCGCTCATGTCCGCAGCAGCCGCTTCCGCGGTCCTCTTCGCGACCGCACGCCCTGGGCGGGAGCGCCAACGTCGCCCACGCGGCCGCCAACGCTGTGATCACCACCGCCATCACGTTGTGGCAACGCTCCCTCTTCCCGGCCCTAGCCGACCCACGCGCCCTACGACGCGTACGCCCCCACGTGGGACTCAACACGGCGGCGAGGGCAACCTGACCGCCCACTATGCGGCTGGCCCACGGGGCCTGACCTGCAAGAACAGACCACGTCCGATTTGGGAGGCTCCCACCTCCGCTCACACCCTCGGTCCCCCGCTGAAAGCAACCCTCCAGGCAACGGTCCAGGCCCCTCTCGGTACAACCCCTGTCCCGGGCCCTCTACGCGCGCCTCAGCGCGCCGCATGCCAGCTCCACGCCGCGTCGCGCCAGGGTGGGGCCCCGTAGGTCCGGAGCCTTCGGGTGACGGGAGCAGAACATTGATCAACGTGGACGTCCAGCACTGCGGCAGCTCGATTCTGATCAGCCCCGCCGGGGAACTCGACGAGGGTGCGGGAGAAGTGCTTCAGCGCGCGCTGGACTACGTGACCATGGACGAGCGAGACCTCTTGGTGGACCTGCACGCCGTCGCGACCATGGACGTCGACGGCCTGCTTCACCTCCTCAACCTGCACCGGCGCGCGGAGCGCATGCGGCTACGGGTGCTGGTCACCGGCTGGCAGCCCCAGCCCCAGCAGTGCATGGCCACCGTGGCCGGCATCCCCGGTCCCAGAGCGGGCACCGGGGAGCGCTACACCCTGGCAGGCTTCCGCCGGCTCCTCGAGGAGAAGCCGCAGCGCGCACGGGAGCGCTCCGACTTCACCGATGGCTGGCTCCCCCACCCTTAGCTACGTCCCGGCGTGGCTGCGGGTTGGCATGGAGCGGGTTTCCTGCGAGCCGCCCTCCCCCGGGACGCGGAGATCGCTTCAGGGAGAGGGGTCCGGTGAGGTCTACGTCCTCCGCGTTCTCAAGCCCGGCCGCCGCGAGGAAGACACGGATGTCGGCCGGGCTGTGCGCGACCCCAATGGTGACGCCGTCGTAACGCACCCGGCGCCAGCCCACACTTGTCGTCTTTAGAGCCAGGGCGTGGTGGACCGCGGTGCGGGTCAGCGGTTGTCGTGGAGTTCCTGGTGCATCTGGGGCTGGTTGTCCTGGTCGTGGGTGAGGGCGAACTTCTGGATCTCGTTGAAGGACTTGGAAGCGATGCCGAGGATCTCCTTGTACGGGTTGACGCCGACGGTCTTCTTGGCGCCGCCGCCGAGGAGGCCGCCGCCGATGCCGCTGATCAGGTCGTGGCCGGCCGAGATCGGCTTCGCGGCCGCGTCCAGGATGCTCTTGGGGAGGCCGGCCATGTCCGCGTACTTGTCGGACAACGCGTGGCGGACCATCGCGATGAACGCGTCGTGGACGCCCGGCGGGTAGAACTTCTTGTAGAAGTCGACGGCCTGCTTTGTCATGAAGACGCCGTCGTCGGTCTTCTTCCACTCATCGTCGCGCACCTGGTTCCACAGGGCCTCGACCTGGTCGGGGTCCTTGGGGAGGAGCCACATTTCGGGTGTGCCCAGGTAGTGGTTGACGTAGTGCCAGGCGCACATGAAGCCCTTGGCGTCGTCCTTGGCCACATCTACGCCCAGACGGTCCATGGCCTGGATGATCTGGGTGGAGAAGACGCATGTGGCGCCGGTGGTGTACTTCTGTGAGACCGGCTCGCCCCACTTCGCGTAGTCCCACTCGCCGCTCTTCTTGTGGAGCGCGCGGACCGAGGCGTGGACCAGGCGGACCTTGGTCACGTTCGCCGCGAGGGTGCCGTCGCGCAGGGCGTTCTTGTTGCCCATGTCGAGGAAGAGGCGGGAGGACTGTGACAGCCTCCGGCCGGGGCCTTCGACACCTCCGAGGCGGCCGGTTGAGCGCAGGGTGAACGCGCCGGTCGGGGACAGGTAGGTGCCGATCAGGCCGACTGTGCCTTGGAGCATGGACACTTCGCCGTGATGGCGGGCGAAGAAGCCTTCGGCTGCCTTGACATCGGCCTCGGACCAGTCAGGCGGTGCGGCCGCGGCCTCCTTGAGGAACGTCGCGAGCCGCGGGGGCAGCTCGGACAGGTCCTGGTCGGGCTTGAGGGTGCCGATGGTCCGGAACAGGGCGTTGACTCCGTCGACCTCCTTGTTGTCGATCAGGTCGGAGACCAGTTGGTCGGCCTTAGGGTCACCGACTTTGTTCGCGGCTTCCAGTTCGGCGGCGATCGTGGCTGTCGTCAGTCCCATGGAGGGATTCCGTTTCTCGTGATCGGGCAAGAGTTCGCAGCCACGGCGCATAGCGTCGGCCAGAACGGGGGCTGCGGCCCGGCGGCGAAGCAGGACAGTCGCGATCTTTGCGCTCCGTGGAGGGGCGCCGGAACCCGTCCAGCGTGCGGGATCGTTTTCCTCTCACCCGAACGGATCGCTGTGCCCCGGCGCGCGGGCGGTGGACCCGTGGGCGCTGCACGCGAGCGCGGATGCCGAAGCACTCGCGGGAACCGTTGACCGAGGACCCTTGGGTCCTCCTCGATCTGGACCTGGGCAACCGGGCCCGTGCCCTGCGGCACCTGGGGGTCCACCCGGCTGCGGGCAGTCAGATGGTGTCGATTCGCCTGGCTGTTCTGCCGGAGCAGGAGGCGGGGTCTCTTGGCCGGTTCCCGGCAGGGGCTTCTGCTGGCGGCCCGCATGCGGAAGATGGCCGACAGCGAATCAGCCCAACAGCAACGTAAGGAGCTTCGCACAGAGCTGAAGGGCCCGCAGAGGAAGAACATCGCTCCCGCGTGAGGCCCCCGGCCGCCGGTCGCCTGACTGCTCGGTGGCAGGCGGCTGTCCTTCGGCGAGAGTCACCACGGCCGCCGCCATTTCACGCCCGCCTTGTTGCCCCCACACAACGCCGTTTCGGGAGGCCGCCCCGCTATCTGCAGGCGCGGGTGAAGGTGCGGTTGATGGCCTGGGCGAGGGCGTTGGTCTGGGCGGCGGTGTACCAGGCGCGGGGCAGGGCGAGGGTGAAGGCCATTGACTGGCCGGGAAGGTCTGTGAAGAACACGGCGGGTACGGGCCCGGGAGCGTAGGTGTAGGCCTCAAGCGGGCCGGCGTTCAGCTCGTCCGGCGGGAGCGCGCGCGTGGCGCGGTTCATGACGTTGCTGATGAAGGCGGTCATGGGCGCGGCGTTGCCTGCTTCTGCGAGGAGCTGGGGCATCGCGGCGATGCTCCGGTCGATGCTGCCGTCTGCGACGGTGGCTCTGAACTGCTGTGAGATCTGGGTGCCAAGGGTCAGCGGGTGCGCGTCGGGGGTGACGTCCACGGTCATGTCGGGCACGGCCACTGCCATCACCAGGCGATCGTGGGGAATGCCGGCCCGCCTGCGGACGTCGACGGGTGACATGAAGGTCATGGCCAGTGCGTGAGGCGGGCCCGGGATCTGCGAGCGGATGGCGGCGAGGGTGATCGCGCACAGCGCGTGGTGGAGGGAGATCCCGCAGTCGCGTGTCGCCTGGGTGAGGCGGGCGAGTTGGTCGGCGGGGATGTCCGTACGGCGCAGGTGGATGCCGGGTTCGTGACCGGGGCCGCTCTCGAGCGCGGCCAGGGGAGCCATCCGCGCGCAGGCGGTGCTGTCGATTCGTTCGGCGCGGCGCCGGAGGAAGTCGGCGATGTCCTGGGCGGTGAAGCGGCCGGTGAACATCTCCTCGACGGGAGCGGGCAGAGCAGAGGGCGGCGTCGGCAGCTGGGAAGCCAGACTCGCGGTGTGGGCGCAGTAGCGCTCCCACAGGGTCCCGTGAAGGGCCATGAAGCTCGTGCCGTCCGCGATGGCGTGGCTGAGGGCCAGGGTGAGTTGGTGGCTCTGGCTGGACCGGGTGTGCAGCGTGGCGCGCAGCAGCGGGCTGCCGACGGAGAACGGGGCGGCGGCGCTTTCGGTGCCGGAGCCGACCTCAGGCCACGTGGCCCATCGCAGGGCCGGTGCCGCAGCGGCGGGGGAACGTCGCAGGATGTAGCCGCTCGCGCCGGGCAGGATGCGGGCGGTCAGGACGGGATGCAGGGTGCTCAGGTCGGCGACTGCCGCGCGCAGGGCGGGCACGTCGAGGGGGCCGTGGAGGGTCTGGTGCGTGATCATCGGTGTGCCCGGGACGGCCAGGGCTGTCTCGCCTGCGGTCAGGGGCCGCTCTTCTGCGCAGGTCGTAATGCTCGTCCCCGGCGGCTGCGCCTCGTCGGGCTCGTGGACGCTGGATGGCAGGGCGGTGAATTCTACGGTCATGGTGTCTCTCTTGGGGTCGCAGCGGGACGGGAACGAGCCTTCGTGCAGGCGGGAACACCCCTG
>NZ_JBHVYI010000185.1:0-4712 GCF_042880975.1 Streptomyces sp. NPDC058289 | reverse complement strand
CGCCGTGGCCGGGGGCCGGCCCCCGGGCCCCCGCTCCTCAAACGCCGGAGGGGCTTTGCGCCGGTGGGGCTGGACCGTCAGGCCGGGTGGCCGAGGGCCGGGTCGTGGTCCGGGGTGGTTTGCGACGGGATGCGGGGGGCGGTCGAGGCCGGCTCGGGGGTCGGCTGGGTGGGCAGGCGGATTGCAGACGCCTCGGGGTCCGCGCACTCCATCGTGCGGGGGAGCTTCAGGGCCATCGCCGCGCCCGCCAGGAGGAGGGCCGCGCTGATGACCAGCGTCACGTGCAGCCCGTGCACGAAGGAGTGCCGGGCGGCCGAGAACAAGGACTCGCCCGCCGGGCCGCCGAGCCGCGCCGCGATCTGGTAGGCCTCGCCCAGCGAGTGCGAGGCGCCGGCCGAGTCGGCCTCCGACACCCCGGGGACGGACGCCAGGCCGGGGGCGTAGGCCGCGTTCATCACGCTGCCCAGCAGCGCGATGCCCATGCCCGCACCGAGCTGATAGGAGGTCTCCCCGATCGAGGCGGCGCCGCCGGCCGTCGCGGCCGGAGCCTCGCTCAGCATGGACTCGTAGGCCGCGAACAGGGTGGTCTGGAGGCCGAAGCCGAGCAGGACGAAGCCCACCGTCAGCAGGACCGGCCGGTCGTGCTGTCCCATGAACGTCAGCAGCAGCACCGCGCCGGCGGTCAGTACGAAGCCCAGCGAGACCATCCTGCGCGGTCCGGTCCGGGCCAGCGTGTACGAGCCGGTCGCGCCCGCCGCCATCGCGGCGAAGGTGAGCGGCAGCAGGCGCAGCCCGGTCTCCAGCGGGCTCAGGTGCAGCACGAGCTGGAGGTACTGGACGGCGATCAGCTCCAGGCCGACCAGCGCCAGCATGGCCAGCACGATGCAGCCCACGGAGGTGGTGAAGGCCGGCCGGGAGAACATCCGCATGTCGATCAGCGGGTGCGCCCGCCGCTTCTGGCGGCGTACGAAGAGCACCAGCAGCCCCGCCCCGATCAGCAGCGGGACCAGTGCCTGCGGGTCGGTGAACTGGCGCTCCGCGCCGAGCCGCTTGACCCCGAGGACCGCACCGAGCACACCGCCGGCGGCCATGAGCGCGCCGAGCACGTCCCAGGGCCCGTCGGAGGTGCCCTTGGATTCGGGCAGCAGCCACCGGCCCAGCGGCAGGATCATGATCATGAGCGGGATGTTGATGAGGAAGACGGAGCCCCACCAGAAGTGCTGGACCAGGAAGCCGCCGAGGACGGGGCCACTGGCGGCGCCGACGGCGGCCACGGCCGTCCAGATGCCGATGGCGAGGGCCCGCTCGCGCCGGTCGGGGAAGACCTGGCGCAGGATCGACAGGGTGGCCGGCATGATCATCGCGCCGCCGACGCCCAGCAGGGCGCGGGCGGCGATCAGGACCTGGGCGTTGTCGGCGAGGGCAGCCAGGGCCGAGGCCGCGCCGAAGAGCCCGTAGCCGAGGAGCAGGACGCGGCGGCGGCCCACGCGGTCACCGAGGGTGCCGAAGAGGATGAGGAGGGCGGCGCACACGAGCGGGTAGGCGTCGACGATCCACAGCAGCTCCATCGGGCCGGGCCGCAGGTCTTCGGTGACGGAGGGAACGGCGACGTGCAGGATCGTCGCGTCGAGCGCGACGAGCACCAGGCTCACGCAGAGGACCGCCAGGACGGCCCAGCGGTTGGCCCCGCCGGAGCCCGCGCCGAGTCGCCGCAGTCGCTGCCAGGGGGAAGGGTTCCTGTCGCCGGTCACGTTCGTCCCCGACATGCATGTACCTCCCAGGTGATCCCTCGCACTCGGCGGACCAGCGTCTTCTCAGAGCCACGGGTGGGGAGGGTGGCGTCCTACGGGGTCCGGCGTCGACACGCGAGTGAAGAGTCAGCGTACGCGAGTTCGGCTGTCCGACACGTGGTCAAGCTCTCATCCCGCCGCCGGCTGCGCTGTGGTGTGCGCCACTCGTTCCACCTCGGCCCTTCCTGCCCGGGCGCGACTGTCCCGGACCTCGATAATCATGCCCGTGAAGGATCTTGGATTTCGTCGGGCCGCGCCCGCTTTGACCGTGTTCGTGGCGGTGCGGCTGCTCGGGCTGACCGTGCTCGCGGTGTGGGGGGCGGTGGCCGGCAGCAGCGCGCACACCCTGCTCGCGGCCCGCTGGGACTCCCTCTGGTACGCCCGCATCGCCGCCGAGGGGTACGGGTACGAGGTGGCGCTCCCGAACGGCGACGTCCACTCCAACCTGGCGTTCTTCCCGCTGCTGCCCTGGCTGGAGCGGCTGGTCTCGGCCGGCACCGGGCTCGATTACGGATCTGCCGGCCTGGTGGTGTCGGCGCTCGCCGGGCTCGCGGCGGCCTGGGGGATCTTCGCGGTCGCCGAGTTCGTCCACGGCCGCCGGGCCGGGGTGTTCGCCGTCGCGGTGTGGGCCGCACTGCCCGTCGGGATCGTGCAGTCGATGGCGTACAGCGAATCGCTGTTCACCGCGCTGGCCGCCTGGAGCCTCTACGGGGTCCTGCGCGGGCACTGGCTCACCGCAGGCCTGCTCGCGGCCGGGGCGGGGCTGACCCGCCCGGTCGGCGCCGCCGTGGTCGCGGCGGTGTGGGTGGCCGTCGCCCTGGCCCTGCGGGGCGGGGAGCGTTCCTGGCGACCGGTGGCGGGGGCGCTGCTGGCGCCGCTCGGCGCGGCGGCGTACGTGCTGTGGGTGGGCGCGCGCACCGGCGGCGGCCTGACCGGGTACCTCGACGTGCAGGGCGGCTGGGGCAACGGCTTCGACGGAGGCTGGGCGTTCGCCCGGTTCATCGGGGCGCGGCTGGCCTCCCCGGCCTTCCCCGCCGGGATCGGGCTGATCGCCGGGGTCGCACTGGTGCTGTGGCTGTACGCGCTCTGCGTGCGGCGGCGCCGGCCGGAACCGCTGCTCGTGTACGCCGGGATCGTGGTGGCGCTGGCCCTGTGCGCCTCCGGGTACTTCGGCTCCAAGCCGCGGCTGCTGCTGCCGGCCTTCCCGCTGGTGTTCCCGCCGGCGGTGGCGCTGGCCCGGTGGCGGACGGGCCGGGCGGCCGCCGTCCTGGGCGCGGTGGCCGCCGCGTCGGCCGTGTACGGAGCCTTCTGGCTCAACGGTTCGGGCCCGCCGTAGGCCGTGGCGGGAGGGCCGGAGACCCAAGATCACGGAATGGAGCGTTCCGCTCCATCTTTGGGCAAAACAAATTGATCGGGAGTGATAAACGCGGCCTAAGTGTGAGAGGAAAAGATCGGAGCAAGGGACCTTCCCCGCTCCAACCAAAGGCTGAATACCGGGAATTAAGTCCCGCGTGAGACCAACTCCACATCACATGGTCATCACAAAGCCCGTGATTCGACCGGGTCGCCCATCGGCGCGCGGTAACGTCGATTGAGTGCGTACCGACCAAATCCTGCCCAGACTGGAGCGGGTGTTCGCCCGGCTGGACCGGGAACCAGAGCGACCGGCTCATCTGCAAACACCGCGGATGAGCCGGCACCGCGTCGTGCTCCTCGGAGCGACCCTCGGCATCTACCTGGCGATCGTGGTCGCGGTAGTGACCACTTCCTGGCTCGTCCGCCTCGACTGGCAGATCATGTTCTTCCGGCCGTACGAGCAGTGGCCGCAACTCCACGCCTTCCTCGACTACCTCGTCGTCCTCGGCCAGCGCGGCCCCACCGCGGTCATGGTCGCGGCCTGGCTCGGCTGGCGGTCCTGGCGGCAGCACACCCTCCGCCCGCTGATCACCCTCGGCGTGGCGCTGCTGCTGCTCAACATCACCGTGGGCGCCGTCAAGCTCGGCCTGGGCCGCCTCGGTCCGCACTACGCCACCGAGATCGGCTCCGCCGAGCTCTTCGCGGGCGGCGATATATTTCCTTCCGGCCACACCGCCAACGCCGTGGTGACCTGGGGAATCCTGGCCTACCTGGCCTCCACGGTGGTCACCCGCCGGGTGCTCTCCCTGGTCTCCGCCGTGGTCTCCCTGAGCGTCGGCGCCACCACCGTCTACCTCGGCACCCACTGGGTCAGCGACGTGCTGCTCGGCTGGCTCGCCGGTCTGCTCGTGCTGCTGGCGCTGCCGTGGTTCGAGCCGGCCATCGCCATGGCCGAGGCCTACGTCTTCGACCTGCGCGCACGGCTGCGCAGCCTCGTGGAGGCCGGGCAGGTGCCCGAGGCCCTCACCGGGGTGCTGGTCCCGCTGCTCTCGGCCGGCGGCAAGTGGCGGCTCGAGCGAGCCGCCGCGGAGCCGGCCGAGCGTCAGCCGGCGCAGGCCGTACAGCCCGCGCAGCCCGTACCGCCCGTGGTCGTCGTGCGGCAGCCGGGGGCGGCCGAGCCCGCACAGGTTCCGGTTCCGGCGTCGGCAACGGCGACGGCTTCTGCCTCCGCTTCCCCTGCTGCTTCGGTGCAGACCGCGGGGCACCAGCCGGCCGCCCGGCCCGCCGCCCACCTCTCCGGCCGTCCGCACCTGATCCGTTCCGAGCGGACCCCGGGCGCCCCGGCCGGCAGCCGCCGCCCGGCCCACGCGGAGCGCGCCCCGGCGCGCGGCGCGGCGCCCCGCCCGGCCACCGGCGGCTGAGCCGGACGGTACGCACCCCCTCCGCTCGCGCATCCACGGCGGGGGGCGGGGGGCGGCCGGGGGGCGCGCGGGGGGGGGGCGGGGCGGGGGTGGGGGTTGGGCGGCGGGCCCCCCGCGCCCGGGCCGGGGCGCGGGCAGGGCGGGC
>NZ_JBHVYI010000184.1:3564-4782 GCF_042880975.1 Streptomyces sp. NPDC058289 | reverse complement strand
ACAAAGGAAGCGTCCGTTCCTTGAGAACTCAACAGCGTGCCAAAAATCAACGCCAAAAGTTGATACCCCGTCCATTTCGGTGGATGAGGTTCCTTTGAAAAAGACCTGTGAGGTCGCGGCTTCGGCTGTGATGCTTGCAGGCAATTACACAGCGAGGACGCAGTGGACGGTCGGTCTTATTCCGACATGACTGTCCCGCTCTAAGTGCGTGTGCACCCGATTACGGGTAAACATTCATGGAGAGTTTGATCCTGGCTCAGGACGAACGCTGGCGGCGTGCTTAACACATGCAAGTCGAACGATGAAGCCCTTCGGGGTGGATTAGTGGCGAACGGGTGAGTAACACGTGGGCAATCTGCCCTTCACTCTGGGACAAGCCCTGGAAACGGGGTCTAATACCGGATAACACTCCTGCCTGCATGGGCGGGGGTTAAAAGCTCCGGCGGTGAAGGATGAGCCCGCGGCCTATCAGCTTGTTGGTGGGGTAATGGCCCACCAAGGCGACGACGGGTAGCCGGCCTGAGAGGGCGACCGGCCACACTGGGACTGAGACACGGCCCAGACTCCTACGGGAGGCAGCAGTGGGGAATATTGCACAATGGGCGAAAGCCTGATGCAGCGACGCCGCGTGAGGGATGACGGCCTTCGGGTTGTAAACCTCTTTCAGCAGGGAAGAAGCGAAAGTGACGGTACCTGCAGAAGAAGCGCCGGCTAACTACGTGCCAGCAGCCGCGGTAATACGTAGGGCGCAAGCGTTGTCCGGAATTATTGGGCGTAAAGAGCTCGTAGGCGGCTTGTCACGTCGGATGTGAAAGCCCGAGGCTTAACCTCGGGTCTGCATTCGATACGGGCTAGCTAGAGTGTGGTAGGGGAGATCGGAATTCCTGGTGTAGCGGTGAAATGCGCAGATATCAGGAGGAACACCGGTGGCGAAGGCGGATCTCTGGGCCATTACTGACGCTGAGGAGCGAAAGCGTGGGGAGCGAACAGGATTAGATACCCTGGTAGTCCACGCCGTAAACGTTGGGAACTAGGTGTTGGCGACATTCCACGTCGTCGGTGCCGCAGCTAACGCATTAAGTTCCCCGCCTGGGGAGTACGGCCGCAAGGCTAAAACTCAAAGGAATTGACGGGGGCCCGCACAAGCAGCGGAGCATGTGGCTTAATTCGACGCAACGCGAAGAACCTTACCAAGGCTTGACATATACCGGAAAGCAT
>NZ_JBHVYI010000184.1:0-3467 GCF_042880975.1 Streptomyces sp. NPDC058289 | reverse complement strand
TGGTGCTTGGCACGTTGTTGGGTATCTGAGGGTACGGCCGAAAGGCTTTATCTTCGCGATGCCGGCCCCAGTGAACTTCATCCTTTGGATGAGGGTGATGGGTGACTGGTCGTTGCTTGAGAACTACACAGTGGACGCGAGCATCTGTAGGCCAAGTTTTTAAGGGCGCACGGTGGATGCCTTGGCACCAGGAACCGATGAAGGACGTGAGAGGCCGCGATAGGCCCCGGGGAGCTGCCAACTGAGCTTTGATCCGGGGGTGTCCGAATGGGGAAACCCGGCAGTCGTCATGGGCTGTCACCCACTGCTGAACACATAGGCAGTGTGGAGGGAACGCGGGGAAGTGAAACATCTCAGTACCCGCAGGAAGAGAAAACAACCGTGATTCCGGGAGTAGTGGCGAGCGAAACCGGATGAGGCCAAACCGTATGCGTGTGATACCCGGCAGGGGTTGCGCATGCGGGGTTGTGGGAATTCTTTTGATCGGTCTGCCGGCCGGTCGGCGAGTCAGAAACCGTTGATGTAGTCGAAGGACATGCGAAAGGTCCGGCGTAGAGGGTAAGACCCCCGTAGACGAAACATCAGCGGCTTGCTTAAGAATCTCCCAAGTAGCACGGGGCCCGAGAAATCCCGTGTGAATCTGGCGGGACCACCCGCTAAGCCTAAATATTCCCTGGTGACCGATAGCGGATAGTACCGTGAGGGAATGGTGAAAAGTACCGCGGGAGCGGAGTGAAATAGTACCTGAAACCGTGTGCCTACAAGCCGTGGGAGCGTCGCCGTTATTCTTCGGAATAACGGTCGTGACTGCGTGCCTTTTGAAGAATGAGCCTGCGAGTTAGCGGTGTGTAGCGAGGTTAACCCGTGTGGGGAAGCCGTAGCGAAAGCGAGTCCGAATAGGGCGATTGAGTTGCACGCTCTAGACCCGAAGCGGAGTGATCTAGCCATGGGCAGGTTGAAGCGGAGGTAAGACTTCGTGGAGGACCGAACCCACCAGGGTTGAAAACCTGGGGGATGACCTGTGGTTAGGGGTGAAAGGCCAATCAAACTCCGTGATAGCTGGTTCTCCCCGAAATGCATTTAGGTGCAGCGTCACGTGTTTCTTGCCGGAGGTAGAGCACTGGATAGGCGATGGGCCCTACCGGGTTACTGACCTTAGCCAAACTCCGAATGCCGGTAAGTGAGAGCGTGGCAGTGAGACTGTGGGGGATAAGCTCCATGGTCGAGAGGGAAACAGCCCAGAGCATCGACTAAGGCCCCTAAGCGTACGCTAAGTGGGAAAGGATGTGGAGTCGCAGAGACAACCAGGAGGTTGGCTTAGAAGCAGCCACCCTTGAAAGAGTGCGTAATAGCTCACTGGTCAAGTGATTCCGCGCCGACAATGTAGCGGGGCTCAAGCGTACCGCCGAAGTCGTGTCATTGCAGCAATAGGGCCAACGCCCGCTGTGATGGGTAGGGGAGCGTCGTGTGCCGGGTGAAGCAGCAGCGGAAGCTAGTTGTGGACGGTTCACGAGTGAGAATGCAGGCATGAGTAGCGATACACACGTGAGAAACGTGTGCGCCGATTGACTAAGGGTTCCTGGGTCAAGCTGATCTGCCCAGGGTAAGTCGGGACCTAAGGCGAGGCCGACAGGCGTAGTCGATGGACAACCGGTTGATATTCCGGTACCCGCTTTGAAACGCCCAATATCGAATCAGGCGATGCTAAGCCCGTGAAGCCGTTCCGGACCCTTCGGGGAAAGGAAAGTGGTGGAGCCGGCGAACCAGACTTGTAGTAGGTAAGCGATGGGGTGACGCAGGAAGGTAGTCCAGCCCGGGCGGTGGTAGTCCCGGGGTAAGGGTGTAGGCCGAGGGGTAGGCAAATCCGTCCCTCATATAAGGCTGAGACCTGATGCCGAGCCGATTGTGGTGAAGTGGATGATCCTATGCTGTCGAGAAAAGCCTCTAGCGAGTTTCATGGCGGCCCGTACCCTAAACCGACTCAGGTGGTCAGGTAGAGAATACCGAGGCGTTCGGGTGAACTATGGTTAAGGAACTCGGCAAAATGCCCCCGTAACTTCGGGAGAAGGGGGGCCATCACTGGTGATCGGATTTACTCCGTGAGCTGGGGGTGGCCGCAGAGACCAGCGAGAAGCGACTGTTTACTAAAAACACAGGTCCGTGCGAAGCCGTAAGGCGATGTATACGGACTGACGCCTGCCCGGTGCTGGAACGTTAAGGGGACCGGTTAGTCACATTTCGGTGTGGCGAAGCTGAGAACTTAAGCGCCAGTAAACGGCGGTGGTAACTATAACCATCCTAAGGTAGCGAAATTCCTTGTCGGGTAAGTTCCGACCTGCACGAATGGCGTAACGACTTCTCGACTGTCTCAACCATAGGCCCGGTGAAATTGCACTACGAGTAAAGATGCTCGTTTCGCGCAGCAGGACGGAAAGACCCCGGGACCTTTACTATAGTTTGATATTGGTGTTCGGTTCGGCTTGTGTAGGATAGGTGGGAGACTTTGAAGCGGCCACGCCAGTGGTTGTGGAGTCGTCGTTGAAATACCACTCTGGTCGTGCTGGATGTCTAACCTCGGTCCGTGATCCGGATCAGGGACAGTGTCTGATGGGTAGTTTAACTGGGGCGGTTGCCTCCCAAAAAGTAACGGAGGCGCCCAAAGGTTCCCTCAGCCTGGTTGGCAATCAGGTGTTGAGTGTAAGTGCACAAGGGAGCTTGACTGTGAGACCGACGGGTCGAGCAGGGACGAAAGTCGGGACTAGTGATCCGGCGGTGGCTTGTGGAAGCGCCGTCGCTCAACGGATAAAAGGTACCCCGGGGATAACAGGCTGATCTTCCCCAAGAGTCCATATCGACGGGATGGTTTGGCACCTCGATGTCGGCTCGTCGCATCCTGGGGCTGGAGTCGGTCCCAAGGGTTGGGCTGTTCGCCCATTAAAGCGGTACGCGAGCTGGGTTTAGAACGTCGTGAGACAGTTCGGTCCCTATCCGCTGTGCGCGTAGGAATATTGAGAAGGGCTGTCCCTAGTACGAGAGGACCGGGACGGACGAACCTCTGGTGTGCCAGTTGTCCTGCCAAGGGCATGGCTGGTTGGCTACGTTCGGGAGGGATAACCGCTGAAAGCATCTAAGCGGGAAGCCTGCTTCAAGATGAGTATTCCCACCTCCTTGAGAGGGTAAGGCTCCCAGTAGACGACTGGGTTGATAGGCCAGATGTGGAAGCCCGGTAACGGGTGGAGCTGACTGGTACTAATAGGCCGAGGGCTTGTCCTCAGTTGCTCGCGTCCACTGTGTTAGTTCTGAAGTAACGAACTGTGTTCATATCCGGTTGGTTAACTTCATAGTGTTTCGGTGGTCATAGCGTTAGGGAAACGCCCGGTTTACATTCCGAACCCGGAAGCTAAGCCTTTCAGCGCCGATGGTACTGCAGGGGGGACCCTGTGGGAGAGTAGGACGCCGCCGAACAA
>NZ_JBHVYI010000183.1:0-4870 GCF_042880975.1 Streptomyces sp. NPDC058289 | reverse complement strand
GGGCGCCCCCCCGCCGCTGGGGGCCGGGGGGGTGTCCCCGGGGCGGGGGGGGGCCCGGGGCCCCCCCCCCCCCCACGCCCGCAGCCCTGCTGGGCTCTCCCTGCTGGTGAGTCCTTCCCCGGCGTGGACGGGGACGTCGAAGTAGTAGCCAGGGCCGCCCTACCCCGACGGTCAGCGTGCGGGCGCCAGCCGCCGATCCTCTCCGCGGCCACACGGATGGCCAAGCTTCGGCGTACGGGAAGCGCGAAGGAGCCGACGCGGCCCGAGCTGGAGAGCGGTTGATGACGGAGCTCGGGGAGCTCTGGGGTGGCAGACGGACCCGGGGGGAGCGCGGGGGAGCGCGTGCGGGTGGTGCTGGCGGCGGTTGGATGCGCTGATGTGCTGTTGGTGGCGCGGGTGCGTCCGCACGCCCCCGGCACATGGTTGAAGGGGAGATGGTCGCGCTGTGAGGATGGCGTAGACCACACGGAAACGTTTCTCTTCCGTGGCCGTCCCCCGCGCGCCTGGGATCACCTCTTCCCAGAAGGAACAGCACGATGACGCTCTCCCTTTCTCTTCCCGACATGTGCCTGCCGTTCGAGTCGGTCTGCCATCGGCAGATCGATACGGTCGAGGCGTACGGTGTTCAGTGGGCCGCCCGCTTCATGCCCGCAGAGGTGTTGGAGTCTCTGCGTAAGGCCCGGGCCGGCCGGATCATCGCTCACACTTCTTCTCCGGACGCTCCTTTGGACCTCCTCCAGGTGTGCACGCGGATGGCGTCGTGGGGTTTCTGGTTCGACGACGCCCTGTCCGACAACGTCGATCCCGCCTCTCCCCACCAGCTCCCCGCGATCCTCTCCATCGTCGACCTGCTGGACGGCCGGCCCGGGATGGGCGCCGCGGTCAGAACGTGGAGGCGGGCTTCCGCGACGTCATGGAGGGCATGACCACGGTCCTCGCGGCGGATGTGTATGCCCGCTGGGCGTGCGAGATGCGCCTGTGGCTGTGCTCACTGGCCCTGCAGAACCAGCAGCGTGCGGCCCCAGCTACCCCCACCCCGGCCGCATACAAGACGATGCGCCTGTACTCGGTGTGCTCCCTGCCGAGCATCGTCCCCATCGACGCCACCTGGAGCACCGCGCCGGTGGACTGGGACACCTACTGGCAACCGCAGATGACCGCACTGCGCCTGATCGCCGCGGACGTGGTGGCCTGGCAGAACGACATCTTCTCCTTCTTCGCCGAGCAGAGCCTGCCGGGCCGCTTCTGGAACCTGCCAGGCGTCTACCAGGCCCTGGGCGCCACCCAGAGCGAAGCGATGGAACACGCCGCCCGCGACGTGCAGAACGCCGTCGCCGAGTTCCAGGAACGCGAAGCACCCCTGGCCCCCACCCTGACACCGGCTCAGGCCACCCACATCGCCAGCTGCAAGCAGTGGATGCGCGGCGTCCACGACTGGTCCTACGAAGTCGCCGAACGCTACGTCGGCTGGAGCGAGCTCGGCAGCTGACCGTCGAACGCGCGCCAGGCCCCGCGGCGGAGCGACCAACACCAGCGCGTCCGTATGACAGGCCGGCTCATCGGCGCCCGAATCCCTGGCTGGAGTGCGCCTTGGTACGGACGCACGGATGGCCTGGCGGGACGATCGCTACCAGCTGACGACGACGCGGCCGCCGTCTCCGCGCTCACCCTCGTTCCAGTTGTACCCGCTGTTGCCCGTGCCACCGTTGCCGATTCCGTTGACGCCCACGCCGCCGGCCGCGGTGCCTCCCGGAAGGAACCACAGGACCGCCCGGCCGCGTTTCCCCATGCTTCCGAGCTGGGTCGTAGCCGGGACCACAAGGTCGCCGGTAGTGACGTCTGCGCAGGATCCGGCGATGCCGCCGAGCCCGCCCAGGGAGAGGTCGAAGCCGTTGCCGCCGTTGCCGCCGTTGCCGCCGTGGGCGACGCTGCGGGTCTCGGCGTTGCCGAAGGCGCTGTCACCGCCGCCGCCCCCGCCGCCGCCACCGCCGCCGCCCCCGCCGCCCAAGGTGTCCGCGCTGGTGCCGCCCTTGCCCGCCGTGCTGGAGCCCGGGCCGGGCTGGCGGGGGCCGGACCCGTCACCGCCGGGCCTGCCCAGGGGTGAGCCGCCCCCGCCGCCCCCGGCCACGACCACCGCCACGCGGGTTCCCGGCGTCACCGGCAGTACGCACTTCACGTAGCTGCCCGATCCGCCGCCACCGCCGGCGCCCCATAGCTCGACTGTCACATTTGTGACCCCGGCCGGGACGCTGAAGGTCCCGTCAGCAGAGAACGTCTGACTGCCGGCCGCGTGTGCGGCGGGCGTTCCCATTAGGAGCCCGACCGATGTGAGATGAGCGAGCGCTGCCGGGGCGTGCGCTGTACGGGCCATGGAGTGTCTCCGATTGCGTGCCGACGCCGACAGAAGTGAATCCATGTCAGCACCCCTGCCTGCACACCGCTATCAGAGCCGTCCGACTGGACGCGGCCCCGTCGCCGCCGGGCCGCCGCCGCAGGCCGTCCCCCGTGCGGGGTCCTGGTGTTCCTCGTCTTGCTGGCGCACACGTGCAGAGCTGGTGACCTGACTAGGCTTCATCTACACGCCAACACCTTAAGCCTGTTGGCCACTTCGCCTAGGAGGCGCCATGTCTGACACCACACCCGATCTCTCCCCCTTCACCATGATCGGCGGCCAGATCGACGGCAATCGTGTGACCGGTTTCGGCGAGGACACCCCGACCATGTCGGGCGGAAACATTTCCGCCAGGGGCGGAGATGACTTCATCATCCTGGACGAGCCCGCCGCCGAGTAGAGCGGTGGGGACGGGGCACTGCGGATTCTCAACTGCGCAGTTTCACCGAGCCACGCCGGCCCTACGATGCGGGGTGCCACGCGTACCAGTCCAGACTAAATCTGTCCCTCATTTTGAAGCACTCGCGTCATGAGGTGTGTGCCTGGTTGTTGGCTGGCCGCACCAGCCGGGGGGAATGGAGTGGCAGGCCTGCGCGTCCGGGTTGGCATGGTACGAGTTCATTTTGAAAAATTGAGGGCAGTCGGGTGGCACTGGAGTTTCGTCCTATGTGAGGAGTTGCCGTGACCAGCTTCGTCATCACGGTCCCCGGTACGTTCGTGTCGGACGTTGCTGATTCCGTGCGTCTTGTCGTCGAACGGAAGTTGGCCCCGCGGCACACAGAGGTCAGTGAGAACGAGGGGCTGCGCCTCCTCACCCTGAACGAGGACGGCACTTTCTCCATCCGGCTTGAGGTTGAGGCCCCGGACAAGTACGAGGCGGAGCTGGACGCCATGCGGATCGTCACGGCAGCGCTGAAGGAGGCAGGCCTCTCAGAGTCTGATGCCCCGCTCGGCCCGCCGGCCGTGACGGGTATCGACAGCGGCTTGTGATCTCCCTGTGGCGCGATGCGAAATCCCGCCGAACTGTCCGGAGCGCGGCGCAGGAGATGGGCTGAAGGGCCGGAGAAGTGTGGATGGCCTGTAGCGTCGCGCGGGACCTGAAGCGATCATCACCCTGGAGGGGTTGATGGAGGCGAAGAGCGTGTGGCCGGAGCTGGTGGGGAAGCTGGCGGAGGAGGCTCGCGAGCAGATCCGTGCGGAGTTCCCGGAGATTGCGGTGCATGTGGTGCCTGAGGGCAGCATGGTGACGATGGACTTCAACGAGCAGCGGGTGAGGCTTTTCGTGAAGGACGGCAAGGTGGTCCGGGAACCACGGCGTGGATAGTGGCTGCTGCCAGCTTGGCCTGTGAAGCAGGCCTTGGGTTCTAGAGGCGGAGCCGGAAGGGCCCTGGTGTGGGGGAGCGGAGCGGTTCCGTCTAACGGGTCGTGGGCTTCGACCTCGTGAAACGGGGTCACCTCCCGCGCGGAGCGCGGGATCTCTGGAGCCTGTGGAGCAGGCCCGTTCTGGTGGAGCGCAGCGAAACCAGAATCAGTCCGGAGCGAAGCGAAGGTTCCCCGGCCTGGCTTGGTCGCCGAGAGCCAGAAACGTTTGTTGGTCATCGCTCAAGACGCTCCGTCAGTGACGAGGAACATGTTGCTGAGTTCTGGGAGCGCGCCGGTACTTGCTTCCGGCCGTGTCGTGTACAGGTCGGCCGGGGCAAGCGATCATGGCAGCGAGGGTAGGTCCGGAGCGATGCAGGCGGATCGCCGCTACTGAAGGCGCCGCACTCGCTGTTTGCCGACCTCACCACGGAAACCGACTGCCCGAGAGGACCCACTCCCTGATGTCTATATGGCCTTCGATCGTTGCCGTACTCGGTACTCTCGCAGGTGCCCTGACCGCCGGACTCCTCCAGCACCGTTCGGCACGCACTGCACGCGCCGAGGAGCGCACCGAAAGCCACCGCCAGGACCAGCTCGGCGCCGTCACCGACTTCGCGGCCGCCCTGGACGCGCACCGCTCGGCGATGTTCCACCGGGAGCGTCTGGCCCTGACCGAGGCAGGCACCGAGCACCAGCTGGAGGCCCAGACGAGGTCCCACGAGACGCGGGCGGCAATCACCGCGCCCCACATCCGCCTTCAGGTCCTGGTGCCCGCCCTGGCTGGCCCCGCCCAGCAGGCCGCAGATGCCACGTACGCGCTGCGCAAGGTCATCGACCGGACTGAGCTGGACGCCCGGCGACATGTGGCCAAGGAAGCATCCGTCGCCTTCATTGCCGCGGCCGCCGCGCTGCTGGGCCCCAACCATCGCTGATTGAGGGCGATCCCGGAGCCGGAAGGACCCGGGTGGGGGAGCGGAGCGGACCCGCCCAACGGGCCAAAAGCCCGGACCCCGTGAAACGGGGTCATCTCCCGCGCGGAGCGCGGGAGCCCTGGGGCCCGCGGAGCGGGCCCCGCTCTGGTGGAGCGCAGCGGAACCAGAGCCTGTCCGGAGCGAA
>NZ_JBHVYI010000182.1:0-5032 GCF_042880975.1 Streptomyces sp. NPDC058289 | reverse complement strand
CAGCGGGACACCGGGCCCTCGCGCTGTTCCCGCTGTTCCCGCTGGCTACCCTGAGGCAGGTACCGCCGCCCCACACCCCTGTACACCTGGAGAGCACCCCGTGAGAACCGCCGTCGTCATCGGAACCGGACTGATCGGCACCTCCGCGGCGCTCGCCCTGGCAGCCCGCGGCATCGCCGTCCACCTGTCCGACCGCGACCAGGGGCAGGCCCGTACGGCCGCCGCGCTGGGCGCCGGCACGGAGGAGCCCTACCAGGGCAAGGCCGACCTCGCGGTCATCGCCGTACCGCCCGCGCACGTGGCCGCCGCCCTCGCCGACGCCATAGGGCGCGACCTGGCCCGCGCCTACGTGGACGTGGCCAGCGTCAAGGGCGGACCGCGCCGGGAGCTGGAAGCGCTGGGCGTGGACACGAAGGCGTACATCGGCACCCACCCGATGGCGGGCAAGGAGCAGTCCGGCCCGCTCGCGGCCTCCGCCGACCTCTTCGAGGGCCGGCCCTGGGTGCTCACGCCGACCCGGGAGACCGACCACGAGGTGCTGAACCTGGCGCTCGAGCTGGTGGCGCTGTGCCGGGCCGTCCCGGTGGTCATGGACGCGGACGCGCACGACCGGGCCGTCGCGCTGGTCTCCCACACCCCGCAGCTCGTCTCCAGCATGGTCGCGGCCCGGCTGGAGGAGGCCGACGAGACCGCGGTGCGGCTGTGCGGGCAGGGCATCCGCGACGTGACCCGGATCGCCGCCTCCGACCCGCGGATGTGGGTGGAGATCCTCTCGGCCAACCCGGGACCGGTGGCGGACGTGCTCGCCGGGATCGCGGCCGACCTGGAGGAGACCGTGGAAGCCCTGCGGGGCCTGCAGTCGGCCGACGAGGACAAGCGCCGGGACGGGGCGGCGGGCATCGAGGACGTACTGCGCCGCGGCAACGCGGGGCGGGTCCGGGTCCCGGGCAAGCACGGGGCCGCGCCCACGGTCTACGAGACGGTGGCCGTCCTCATCTCCGACCAGCCGGGCGAGCTCGCCCGGATCTTCGCCGACGCCGGCCGGGCCGGGGTCAACATCGAGGACGTGCGGATCGAGCACGCGACGGGGCAGCAGGCGGGCCTGGTCCAGCTGATGGTCGAGCCCCGGGCGGTGGCCGGCCTCCAGGCCGAGCTGCGCGAACGCGGCTGGGCGCTGCGTCAGCCGTAGGGCCGCCCGGCGGCAGGGCCCCCACCGGCCCATCCGCAGTGCCTCCCGGGCGGGCCCGCGCCCGCCCGGGGCCCGCTCCGCGCCCCTCCCACGGCTGCCCGGGGCCCGCCCGTCGACGCCCCGGCGGGCGGCGGCGAAAAGCCCGGTAACCTGGAGGAGGGGCGCTATTGGCGCGCCCGGACACGTACGCGCAACCAGGAAGGTGCCCGCACCGTGGAAACCGCAGCTCCGACCGCCGTGATCGTCGCCATCGACGGTCCCTCCGGCACGGGCAAGTCCAGCACTTCCAAGGCCGTGGCCGCCAAGCTCGGGCTGCGCTACCTGGACACCGGTGCCCAGTACCGGGCCATCACCTGGTGGATGATCACCAACGGCATCGACATCGATGACCCGCAGGCGATCGCCCTCGCGGCGGGCAAGCCCGTCATCGTGTCCGGCACCGATCCCTCCGCCCCGACCATCACCGTCGACGGGCATGACGCCTCCGGCCCGATCCGGACCCAGGAGGTCACCTCCAAGGTCAGCGCCGTGAGCGCCGTCCCCGAGGTGCGCACCCTGATCACCGAGCTCCAGCGCTCCATCGCCGCCGAGGCGGCCGACGAGGCCGAGGGCATCGTCGTCGAGGGCCGGGACATCGGCACCACGGTGCTGCCCGACGCCGACCTGAAGATCTTCCTCACCGCTTCCGCCGAAGCCCGCGCGGCCCGCCGCAGCGGCGAGCTGCGGGGCAGGGAGGCCACGGACCTCGCGGCCACCAAGGAGGCGCTGATCAAGCGCGACGCCGCCGACTCCGGCCGCAAGACCTCCCCGCTGGCCAAGGCCGGCGACGCGGTCGAGGTGGACACGACCGAGCTCACGCTCGATCGGGTCATCGAGTGCGTGGTTACCCTGGTGGAAGAGAAGCGGGCGGGGCGCTCGTGAGCGATACGCCCTCCCTCAAGGGTGCGGCGGTCGGCCGGAGGATCGGCATCGGGCTCATGTACGGCCTCTGGAAGCCGCGCGTGCTGGGGGCCTGGAAGGTCCCCGCCACCGGCCCCGTCATCCTGGCCGTGAACCACTCGCACAACATAGACGGCCCCATGGTCATGGGCACCGCACCGCGGCCGCTGCACTTCCTGATCAAGAAGGAGGCGTACGTCGGTCCGCTCGGCCCGTTCCTCGACCGGATCGGGCAGGTGAAGGTGGACCGCTCCGGCGCCGACCGGGGCGCCATCAGCCGCGCGCTGGGCGTCCTGGAGAACGGCGGAGCCCTGGGGATCTTCCCCGAGGGCACCCGGGGCGAGGGCGACTTCGCCTCGCTGCGCGCGGGACTCGCGTACTTCGCGGTCCGCTCCGGCGCCCCCATCGTGCCGGTCGCCGTACTGGGCAGCACCGAGCGCTCCGGCCGCGTCGTCAAGGCGCTTCCGCGACTGAAGAGCAGGGTCGACATCGTCTTCGGCGATGCCTTCGACGCCGGGGACGGCAGTGGCCGCCGTACCCGTACCGCGCTGGACCAGGCCACCGTACGCATCCAGGACCGGCTGACCGCCCACCTGGCCGACGCCAAGCGCCTGACCGGGCGCTGAGCGAGACTTGACCTAGTAGTGGAACCGCGCTGCGCGGGCCCCACCGATCACCACGAACGACGAGGAACGGACTTCATGAACGACCAGCAAGACCACGGAGCACTTGGCGATGCCGAGTACGCGGAGTTCATGGAGCTCGCCGCGGAAGAGGGCTTCGACGTCGAGGACGTCGAGGGCGCCCTCCAGGAAGCCGGCCACGGCCCGCTGCCCGTCCTCGCCGTCGTCGGCCGCCCGAACGTCGGCAAGTCGACCCTGGTGAACCGGATCATCGGCCGCCGCGAGGCGGTCGTCGAGGACAAGCCCGGAGTCACCCGCGACCGCGTCACCTACGAGGCCGAGTGGGCCGGCCGCCGGTTCAAGGTCGTCGACACCGGCGGCTGGGAGCAGGACGTCCTCGGCATCGACGCCTCCGTCGCCGCCCAGGCCGAGTACGCCATCGAGGCCTGCGACGCGGTCGTCTTCGTCGTGGACGCCAAGGTCGGCGCCACCGACACCGACGAGGCCGTCGTCCGCCTGCTGCGCAAGGCCGGCAAGCCCGTCGTCCTGTGCGCCAACAAGGTCGACGGCCAGAGCGGCGAGTCCGACGCGGCCTCGCTGTGGTCGCTGGGCCTCGGCTACCCGCACCCGGTCTCCTCCCTGCACGGCCGCGGCACCGGCGACATGCTGGACGCCGTCCTGGAGGCCCTGCCCGAGGCCCCCGAGCAGACCTTCGGCACCGCCGTCGGCGGTCCGCGCCGGATCGCGCTCATCGGCCGCCCGAACGTCGGCAAGTCCTCCCTCCTGAACAAGGTCGCCAAGGAGGACCGCGTCGTCGTCAACGAGATCGCCGGCACCACCCGCGACCCGGTCGACGAGCTGATCCAGCTCGGCGGGGTCACCTGGAAGTTCATCGACACCGCGGGCATCCGCAAGAAGGTCCACCTCCAGCAGGGCGCCGACTACTACGCCTCGCTGCGTACGGCCGCCGCCGTGGAGAAGGCGGAGGTCGCGGTCATCCTGATCGACACGACCGAGCAGATCTCCGTCCAGGACCAGCGCATCATCACCATGGCCGTCGAGGCGGGCCGCGCGATCGTGATCGCGTACAACAAGTGGGACGACCTCGACGAGGAGCGCCGCTACTACCTCGAGCGCGAGATCGAGACCGAGATGCAGCAGGTCGCCTGGGCGCCCCGGGTGAACGTCTCGGCGCTCACCGGCCGCCACATGGAGAAGCTCGTCCCGGCCATCGAGACCGCGCTCGCCGGCTGGGAGACGCGCATCCCGACCGGCCGTCTGAACGCCTTCCTCGGCGAGGTCGTCGCCGCCCACCCGCACCCGATCCGTGGCGGCAAGCAGCCGCGCATCCTGTTCGGTACGCAGGCGGGCAGCAAGCCGCCGCGGTTCGTCCTCTTCGCCTCGGGCTTCCTGGAGCACGGCTACCGCCGCTTCATCGAGCGCCGCCTGCGCGAGGAGTTCGGCTTCGAGGGGACCCCGATCCACATCTCGGTCCGCGTCCGCGAGAAGCGCGGTGCGCAGCACAAGCGCAAGATGTAGTGGCGGTTCGTCAGAGCTGTCAGCGCCGCCGGGGCTAGTAGCCCCGGCGCGGAGCGGGCGGCAGGGCCGCCGGGATGTGCTGCATCCCGGTCTGGTGCTGCCGCCCGTTCGCGTATCCGGCGCCGGCGTACGAGTACTGCGGCTGCGGGGCGGGGGAGGGCTGCCAGACGTCCGCCTGCTGCCCGGCGTGCTGTCCCGTCGGCTGCCACGACGAACCGTTCCAGCCGCTCCCGTAGGAGCTTGCGGAGCCCGTCCCGGAGCCGCTGCCGTACGTGCCCGCGCCGCCGGTGTACGCGCCGCCGCTGTAGGGGCCCCCGTACGAGAACGCCGTGAAGCCGAGGTCCTCCTCGCCGGTGCGGTCGCCGGGCAGGGCCCGGAAGGCGCGCAGGTACTCCGAGTACAGCGTGTCGTAGATGGGGGTGTGCGAGGCGGCCGGAGAGCTCCCCAGCTCCCGTACGGGGCGCATCGGGGGGACGCTGCTCGGATAGGACGGGGCGCGGGAGACATCGTAGGAATGCACGTATCAGCCAACGAAACCGGCGGCCCGCGGATGCGGGGTGGCGGGGCGGAAAACGCAGATCGCCGGGGGTGGGCGGGGCGGACCGCCCCCCCCCCGCGCCCGCCCCCCCGCCCCCCCTCCCGGGGCGGATTCACGATGGGTGTGTCGGGGCGGCCGGGCCGCCCCGGCAGCGGGAGCGCCGCCGCCGGCGCCGCCGCCCGGCTCGACGTCAGGAGGTGGCGC
>NZ_JBHVYI010000181.1:0-5377 GCF_042880975.1 Streptomyces sp. NPDC058289 | reverse complement strand
GACCTCGCCCTGAGCGGGGCCTGCGCTACCGGGCGTCATCGGATGTCGGGTGTAATGCGGCTGACCTCCAACGATCGACGGCCATTTCGGTCTGGATGTGATCGGAGAGGTGTGCGGGGCGAAACGCGGGGCAAGCGATGGGCAGGCCGGAACGAGACTTCCGGCGTGAACGCAGTAGGGAAAGGTGCGGTAGGGATTTACATTTCCTTCCGTCTCCATGACCGGAGGAGTTGTTTTTTGCATGACGGAGAATTTCTGGGGTTACCGCGAGACCGCCAGCCGTCTGAGTGGGCCGGATCTGACGGGGTACAAGGTCGAGGCGAGCGACGGTTCTATCGGCAAGGTCGACAAGCACTCGGATGAAGTCGGTTCCTCGTACATCGTGGTTGATACCGGTCCGTGGATTCTCGGCAAGGAAGTCCTGCTGCCCGCGGGCACGATCAGCCGGATCGACGCGAACGACGAGAAGATCTATGTCGACCGGACGAAGGAGCAGATCAAGAACGCTCCGGAGTTCGACAAGGACAAGCACCTCGGTGATGCCGACTACCACCGCCAGGTCGGCGGGTACTACGACGGACCGCACCACCTGTAGCACGCGCGGACACCGAGCACTCCAGGGTGGGGACGACAGCAACAAGCTGTCGTCCCCACCCTGTTGCTGTGCCCCCCGGCGACACGGAGCGGGCCGATGGCCGTGTTGAGAGCGCAAGACGAGGGCGGCACGGGGGGCGCCCCGGTGAATGCCATGTGTCGAGGTCAGGTCTTGGCCCCGGGGATGGCGAGGGGCTCGCTGACGGCCTGGCCGGGGCGGGGTATGAATCGCCTGGGCCGGTGGGATGGTCGCCAGGCCTCCGGTCGGGTCCTGCCTGCGTGGGCGCGAGGGCTCGGTGGCCAGAGCTCGTCGTCGCGCGCGCTTCCTGCTTGTCACCCAGGACGGTGACTCCTCTTCCCTGCCGAGTGCCTACCTGCTTAGCCGCAGTACCCGCGGAGCACCTCGAGCTGAGACGGCTCGCCAGCACGTGACGCGACGCCGCTGCTATCCACCCGTCGAGCGGGTCACCGTGCCGTGAAAGGAGGGAAGCCCCGGCCGCTCTGTGTTTCCCGGGCGCGGTGTGCCAGCCGGCGGGCAGCGTGCACACTGCGTCGCGCCAGGCAGAGCTCGCCCGCCGCGACGTGGCAGGTCGGGCACGGCTCGGCGAACGCGCCGTGCCGGAAACGGCGGTGCGTCTCGTACGTGGCATCCAGCATCGCGTCGAGCGCCGAATGCGGGAGACCAACGGCTATACGGGCGGCTGCGTGCACCGATCGGCGAGGGGTGACTTCCAGGACCGGGGTGGTGCTCATGAAGGGATCTCCTCGTGCAGTGGGGGAGTACGCAAGCCGTGCCTACCCACGGGCGCGCGAGCCCCCGGCAGGGCCGGGGGCGGCTTACGCTGCTGTGGCTACCGGGGGCGAGGCAGCCGAGAGCGCGGCGGCGGCCAGGGTGCGGGTGGGTTGGACGGCCAGCCCCTCGGCCCCCGCCTGTGCCTCCAGCGCCCGGCGTGCTTCGGCGGTCGCCGCGAGGACGGCCAGCGGTGCTCCTGCGGAGCGGCACATGCGGTGGGTTCGGACGACCGTGCTCACCGCGGCGGTACTCAGCGGCGCGTCCGAGAGTTCCAGCATGACGGGTGCAGACCGGTGGGCGGCGAGGTATCCGTCGATCGCCCAGGCGGCTGCGGCCCGGCCGCCGATATCCAGATCGGCCCGCAGCCGGATGATCAGCACACCGCTCTCGGTCACGTTGCAGGGCAGCACAGACGCTCCTTGTCCTCACGATCACCTCGGCTGGTTGTCGTGCGGATGCCCGCGTCTGGGACCGGTATGCGCGACCTTCAAGGTCGGGATCATCAGCGGCGGTGGAGAACGGCGGGTGCCCAACCCGTTCCTGCGGCGCCGACCGTGGGGCGGCGAGGCAGGCGTCCTGGCGGGTTTAGTGGATGAGAAGGGGAAGAAGCGAGAGATGTACCGGGAGGATTCGGCTGGCTGCTGATCAATCGGATCGCCGACCATACGGAGATCCGGCCGTATGACGACGGCAAGACGATCACGGCGTTCATCCTGCTCCCCGCTCCCCCCTGAACCACGGTCCGGCCGTCCTGCTCGACACCCGCTCGGTCACACGGTGGGCCACTTTGTCGTTGTCAGCGATGGTGAAGATTTCTCGGCGCGTCCTCGCTGACATGAGTGGGGCGGCGCTGGAAAGGCGCTGAGTATGACACGCACATCGAAGCCAGGCCCAGGTGAGGACGACAAGCGCGGGGAAACCGGCCCCGAGAGCACGGCGGGACCGGATCGGCAGGTGAAGGGGCGGGAGCCTGACCGGCCCACCGAGCTGCCAAAGCGGTCGTGGAAGGCGGTCCTACGCGGCACCGTGGAGGAGTTCAAGGACGACGAGCTCGCCGACCGGGCCGCAGCGCTCACCTATTACGGGGTCCTGGCGCTCTTCCCTGCGCTGCTGGTGCTGGTGTCACTGCTGGGCATCGCCGGGGACTCGGTGACGAAACAGGTCCTGGGCAACCTGCAGGAACTCGCTCCCAGCTCGGCGCGGGACGTGGTCAGCGACGCCGTGCAGCAGCTCCAGGGCCATTCCGGGGTCGGCTCGCTCCTGGCGATCGTCGGCCTGACTGTCGCCGTGTGGTCGGCGTCCGGCTACATCGCCGCGTTCATCCGTACCTCGAACGCCGTCTACGACATGCCCGAAGGCCGCCCCGTGTGGAAGGTCCTCCCGCTGCGCCTGGCCCTCACCGTCACGCTGATGGTCCTGGCCTGCGCCAGTGCGCTCATCGTCGTCTTCTCCGGCTCACTGGCCCGGCAGGTGGGCACCGCGCTGGGTGTCGGGGACACTGCTCTGACCGTGTGGTCGATCGCGAAGTGGCCGGTGCTGGTCCTCCTCGTCACGATCATGATCGCGATTCTCTACTGGGCCGCGCCGAACGCGAAGGGCCGCGGATTCAAGTGGGTGACGCCGGGCAGTTTCCTGGCGCTGGCCATTTGGATGGCCGCATCGGCCGGCTTCGCGTTCTACGTCGCGAACTTCGCCTCCTACAACAAGACCTATGGCACCCTCGCCGGCGTGATCGTGTTCCTGGTCTGGCTGTGGATCACCAACCTTGCGATCCTCCTCGGCCTGGAGTTCGATGCCGAAATGGTTCGCCAGCGTGCGATCGCCGGCGGGCTGCCCGCGGACGAGGAACCTTACGTCGAACCCCGCGACACCCGAGCCTGGAGCGACGGCGACCGCCGGCGGATGAAGCACTGACCCGTCAGCACTCGCCGCGAGACCAGCCCGCCCGGCCGGCCTCTGCGTCCCTCGCCCGCCGGTCGAAGACGATGCACCCGGATGCACCCTGAATCCGAAACCCATCACGCGAGGTGAGCCTATTCTCCGACGCCTTGTTCTTCTGGTCCGTTCGGGGCGGAGCGGTCGAGCCGAGTGGTGACGGGTGTGGCCGCGACGCCGTGCAGGAGTACCGACAGCAGCACGGTGAAGGTCACCACCGCCCACAACTCGCGGGTGGGAGTGGCGAATTCTGCTGCGCCCAAGGCGTACGCGAGGTAGAAGAACGAACCGACGCCCCGGATGCCGAAGAACGCGATGGCCGCTCGCTCCTTGCCCGCGGCCTTGCCACCGATCTGCACCGCCCAGCCGACGGTCGGCCGGATCAGCAGGAAGAGCACGAGCCCGAGAGCTGCTCCGCGCCAAGTCAGTGCCGCGAGGCCGCCGTCGGCGATGAAGCCGCCGACGAGGAAGAGGATGACGGCGGTGAGGAGCCTTTCGATCTGATCGGTGAAGGCGTGCATGACACGGTGGTAGCGATGGGAGCGTTCGGCGTTGCGGATCGTGCAGGCGGCGACGAAGACGGCGAGGAAGCCGTAGCCGTGGAGGAGCTCGGTCAGTCCGTACGCCGTGAAGGTCGCGGCCAGCGCAACGAAGCCCTCGCGGTGTTCGGAGAGCCGCAGTGCCTTCCAGGAGGCCTGGAAGAACATCCAGCCGAGGAGCCGTCCCACACCGAGCCCGACCGCCAAGCCCACCACGCTGCGCACCAGGATGTCGCTCCACACCCAGTGCCAGAGTCCATCGGTGGACCAGCCCGTCGCCGAAGCCGTGGTCAGGGCGATGGCCGCCAGGACGAACGGGAAGGCCAAACCGTCGTTGAGCCCGGCCTCGCTGGTCAGCGCGAAGCGGACCTCGTCCTCGTCGTCTTCATCGTCGGTCGGCTCTCCCACGCGCACTTCCGCGGCCAGGACCGGGTCCGTGGGAGCGAGGGCAGCCGCAACCAGCAAGGCCACGGCTGGTGGCCATCCCACCAGCCATCCCGCTGCGGCCGCGGTGAGCAGGATCGTCAGGGGCATGGCCAAGCCCAGCAGTCGCCACGTCGTTGACCAGGCGCGGTAGCCCGGCGGCCGGTTGATGGCCAGACCCGCGCCCATCAACGCGACCACGACGCAGACCTCCGTGAGGTGCTCCACGACGCCGCGGTGCCGGACGGGGTCGAGCGTCGGGAGCGCGTCCAGCGGCAGCAGGAACACCAGGAACCCCGCTGCCAAGAACACCATGGGCAAGGACAAGGGCCGCTTCGCGAGGGCGGTGGGAAGAACCGCCGCGCACAGAGCCCCCAGCCCCGCGCAGGCGTACACCACGTCTACCCCGGTCAAACCCAGCAAGCCGATCACCATTCCCGTACGAAACCCTCGTCGGCACCCGCCTACCCGATCTTGCAACGGGCAGTCCGAGTCCACCCATGCGGCTTCGGTCCACTTGGTCTCCGCGGTCAAGCCGGACGTCCCCTCACCTACGACGCCGCCTTCGACCGGTTCCTCAACCGCCTGATCGATGGCCTCGAAACCGACTGATGCCAGGCACCTGCGACTGTCGTGCCGAGTTTTCTTCGGTGACGCAGGCATGGGGTGCCGGGACAGGGGCAGGCGGGAGTCCAAGCGGAAGGCGACGCCGTCCGCTGCAAGGCATCGGAAATGGAGGGGCGGCAGGGGTGATCCCTTTGCCGTCCTCCGCTTACCGGAGGAGTTGTTTTCGCGTGACTGAGCATGTGTGGAGTTACAAGTCCACCTCGGGCCATCTGGCCGGGACCGATCTGACCGGTTTCAAGGTCGAGGCGGTCGACGGTGACATCGGCAAGGTGGACAAGCACTCCGACGAGGTCGGTGACGCCTATCTGGTCGTGGACACCGGGGTCTGGATCTTCGGCAAGGAGGTCTTGCTGCCGGCGAGCACGGTTCTCCGGGTCGACCCGGAGGACAAGAAGGTCTACGTGGACCGGACCAAGGAGCAGATCAAGAGCGCTCCGGAGTTCCACCGGGACAAGCACCTCGGGGA
>NZ_JBHVYI010000180.1:0-5538 GCF_042880975.1 Streptomyces sp. NPDC058289 | reverse complement strand
GGCCGACACCCCACCCCGGCCCCGGCACCGACCCACCCGCAGCCCCGCCACGCCCCGCCACGTACACACAGACGCCAGCCACAACCCAGCCCCGCCGGCGCTTGAGGCGCCGCCGGAGGCAAATCCAGCCCCTCCGGCGGCGGAGGAGCGGGGGCTGGTCCCCGGGCAGTGGCGCCGCGCGCAGGCGGAACGGGTCGCGCCCCTTCCCTCCCCGCGCCCCGCGCCGTAGCCTGACGCCCCGTCAGATATAGGCCGGCGCCACCCAGGAGGCCCGCACCATGTCGCTGCTTCTGCAAGGCAAGACCGTCATCGTCTCCGGCGTGGGCGCCGGCCTCGGGCACCAGGTGGCCGCCACCGTCGTCCGCGACGGCGGCAACGCCGTGCTCGGGGCGCGGACCGAGGCCAACCTCGCCAAGTGCGCCGCCGAGATCGACCCCGACGCCACGCACACCGCGTACCTGCCGACCGACATCTCCGACGAGCGCCAGTGCGAGGCCCTCGCCGCCCTCGCCCAGGAGCGGTTCGGCGGGGTCGACGCCGTCGTCCACGTCGCCGCCTGGGACTCGTACTTCGGCGGCCTCGAAGACGCCGACTTCGGCACCTGGCAGCAGATCCTCGACGTGAACCTGCTCGGCACCCTGCGCATGACCCGCGCCTGCCTGCCCGCGCTGAAGGCCGCAGGCGGCTCCGTGGTCATCATCGGCACCCAGTCGGCCATCGCCTCCCCCAACGAGGTGCAGCAGGCCGCCTACGCCGCTTCCAAGGGCGCGCTGACCTCCGCCATGTACTCCATGGCCCGCGAGCTCGGCCCGCACCGCATCCGCGTGAACACCGTGCTCCCCGGCTGGATGTGGGGTCCCCCGGTTCAGGCCTTCGTCACCTTCACGGCGCACACCGAAGGCGTACCGGAGGCCGAGGTGCACTCCCGCCTCACCGACCGCATGGCGCTGCCCGACCTGGCCACCGACGGGGACGTCGCCGACGCCGCCGCCTTCCTCGCCTCGGACCGCGCACGGGCGATAACCGGCCAGTCTCTGCTGGTCAACGCCGGGGAGCTGATGCGATGAGCCCCTCCGTGCCCGCGCGAGCGGATCGTATGCTCGGGCCATGACCACTCCGAGTGACGCTCCGACCGAGAACTCGATGCGCCGGGCGCTCCGTCGCGCCCGCGACGGCGTCGCGCTCGACGCGAACGAGGCGGCCGTGCTCCTGCAGGCGCGCGGCGAGGACCTGAAGGACCTCGCCGCCTCCGCCGCCCGGGTGCGGGACTCCGGCCTCGAAGCCGCGGGCCGGCCCGGCGTCATCACGTACTCGCGCAAGGTGTTCATCCCCCTCACCCGGCTGTGCCGGGACAAGTGCCACTACTGCACCTTCGTCACGGTCCCCGGCAAGCTCCGCCGCGAGGGCCACGGCATGTACCTGTCCCCCGACGAGGTGCTCGACATAGCCCGCCGGGGCGCGGCCATGGGCTGCAAGGAAGCGCTGTTCACGCTCGGCGACCGGCCCGAGGACCGCTGGCCCGAGGCCCGCGAGTGGCTCGACGCGCACGGCTACGACGACACCCTCGCCTATGTGCGCGCCATGGCCATCCGGGTCCTGGAGGAGACCGGCCTCCTCCCCCACCTCAACCCCGGGGTGCTGACCTGGTCGGACCTCCAGCGCCTCAAGCCGGTGGCCCCCTCGATGGGCATGATGCTGGAGACCACCGCCACCCGGCTGTGGTCCGAGCCCGGCGGCCCCCACCACGGCTCCCCCGACAAGGACCCGGCCGTCCGGCTGCGCGTCCTCGAAGACGCCGGCCGCTCCAACGTCCCCTTCACCACCGGGGTGCTGATCGGCATCGGCGAGTCCTACGAGGAGCGCGCGGACGCCTTCTTCGAGCTGCGCCGGATCCAGCGCAGCTACCACGGCATCCAGGAAGTCATCGTCCAGAACTTCCGGGCCAAGCCCGACACGGCCATGCGCGGCATGCCCGACGCGGAGCTGGAGGAGCTGGCGGCGGCCATCGCCGTGGCCCGCCACATCCTCGGCCCGAGCGCCCGCATCCAGGCCCCGCCGAACCTGGTGGACTCCGAGTACGCGCTGCTCATCGGCGCCGGCATCGACGACTGGGGCGGGGTCTCCCCGCTCACCCCCGACCACGTGAACCCCGAGCGCCCCTGGCCGCACATCGAGGAACTGGCACGGCACACCGCCGACGCCGGCTTCGCGCTCCGCGAACGCCTCACCATCTACCCGGAGTTCCTCCAGCGCGGCGAACCCTGGCTGGACCCGCGGCTGCTGCCCCACGTCCGCGCGCTGGCCGACGCGGAGAGCGGGCTCGCCGACGAGTCCGCGCGGGTCGAGGGCCGGCCGTGGCAGGAGCCGGACGAGGGCTTCGCCTCCTTCGGGCGCACCGACCTGCACACCACCATCGACACGCAGGGCCGTACCGCCGACCGGCGCGAGGACTTCGACGAGGTCTACGGCGACTGGGAGGCCCTGCGCGAGGCCGCGGCCCCCGGCATGCTCCCGGAGCGCATCGACACGGACGTACGGGCGGCGCTCGCGCAGGCCGCCGACGACCCGACGAAGCTCACCGACGAGCAGGCGCTCGCCCTGCTGCACGCGGACGGCCCCGCGCTGGACGCCCTCTGCCGGATCGCGGACGACCTGCGCAAGTCGGTGGTGGGCGAGGACGTCACGTACATCGTGACCCGCAACATCAACTTCACCAACGTCTGTTACACCGGCTGCCGCTTCTGCGCCTTCGCGCAGCGCCGCACGGACGCGGACGCGTACACCCTCTCGCTCGACCAGGTCGCCGACCGGGCCGCGCAGGCGTGGGACGTGGGCGCCGTCGAGGTGTGCATGCAGGGCGGCATCCACCCGGACCTGCCCGGGACGGCCTACTTCGACATCGCGCGGGCGGTGAAGCAGCGCGTCCCCGGCATGCACGTGCACGCCTTCTCCCCGATGGAGGTCGTCAACGGCGCGACGCGCACGGGGATGTCGGTGCGGGACTGGCTGACGGCGGCCAAGGAGGCCGGTCTCGACTCCATCCCCGGTACGGCGGCGGAGATCCTGGACGACGAGGTCCGCTGGGTCCTGACCAAGGGCAAGCTGCCGACGGCCGACTGGATCGACGTCGTCTCGACGGCGCACGAGCTCGGCATCCGCTCCTCCTCCACGATGATGTACGGCCACGTGGACCAGCCCCGCCACTGGCTGGGCCACTTCCGCACCCTGGCGCGCATGCAGCAGGAGGCGCGGGCCAAGGGGGTGGAGGGCTTCACGGAGTTCGTGACGCTCCCGTTCATCCACACCAACGCACCCGTCTACCTGGCGGGCATCGCCCGCCCCGGCCCGACGGTGCGCGACAACCGCGCGGTGACGGCGATGGCCCGCATCCTGCTCCACCCGCACATCACCAACATCCAGACCAGTTGGGTGAAGCTGGGCTCGGAGGGCGCGGCCGAGATGCTCCGCTCGGGCGCCAACGACCTGGGCGGAACCCTGATGGAGGAGACCATCTCCCGGATGGCCGGCTCGAGCTACGGCTCGTACAAGTCCGTCCAGGACCTGATCGCCGTCGCCGAGGCGGCCGGCCGGCCCGCGAAGGCCCGTACGACCCTCTACGGCGAGGTCCCGGAGGAGCGCCAGGCCGCGGCCCGCGCCTCGGACGGGCACCTGCCGGAGCTGCTGCCGGTCCTGGACTGACATCGCGCCGGAGGCGTGCGCGGTCCCGTACGCCTCCCGTACGGCCCCGTACAACCCTTGGAGGCGTTCGGCGGTCTCACCACCGATCGTCGAACACATCTCCGGGGGTTTCATGAACAAGCGCATCAACGCCGTGCTCTGCACCGCGACCGTCCTGGGACTGGGAGCCGCCGCGCTGGCCGTGCCCACCACGGCCGCGCAGGCCGCCGCCTCCCAGCCGAGGCAGTTCAGCGCACGCGTGGTGCACGAGCGGGTCATCCTGGACTTCGGCACCGAGCTGCTGCCCAAGGACCTCAAGGTGCACCTGCGCAAGAAGGGCACGACCGCGCGGGTCGCCACCGTCACGAGCTTCACCGCCGTCCCCGAGGCGGGCATCGAGCCCTGCCCGGACTCCTGCGGGGACCCGGTCACCGCGGCGGTACCCGTCCAGACCGCCCCGCTGAAGCTCGCCGCGCTCGGCGAGTACACCGTCGACGTGGAGTACGACGGCCCTCAGGGCGAGAACGTCTCCCACAAGGACAAGACGGGCCTGAACTATCAGGTGCGGCCTTCCTTCGCGAACCTGAAGGCCTCGAACCCGGTGTCGCTCGCGGCCCCGCAGACGGAGGTATCGGGTGACATCAAGCTCTACGACCCCCGCAACGGTGCGCTGAAGCCCTATCCGGGCACGTTCACGGCCCGGACCGGCACCGTCACCACACAGGTGACCCCCAACGCCCAGGGACACTTCGCGTCGAAGCTCACGGTCTCCGGCGCCGAGTCCGGTGCGAAGCCGTCCGACCACGACGCCACGTACGTCCACTTCGCGGGCGAGGCGAACGGCGTCAAGGACCAGGATTCCCTGCCGGTGCAGGTGACGCCGGGCGCAGCCGCACGCATCACCCTGGACTCCCCGACCCTGACCGGCCCCTTCGGAACGAACGGCACGATCGGCGGCACCGTCACCTGGAAGGCCCCCGACGGCACGTGGAAGCCGGCACCCGCCGGCCTGAGGGTCGCCGTCAACGCCGCCCCCGCACCGGCGAAGTACCTGACGACGGACGGCACGGGCCGGTTCGGTGCGTCCTTCTCCCTGCCCTTCACCGATGACGACCCGTGGCAGGTCCGCACCGACTCGCCCTGGGTGGCCACTACCGAACAGAAGCTGACGGTGGACACCACGGGCGGGACCGCCTTCCACGACTTCACCGCCCAGTTGTACTCGCACAAGGTCGTGACGGTGAGGGCCAAGCTCGACGTCGTCGAGATCCCGTCGGGCACCCCCTATTCCTCGAACGTGGACATCCAGTACTCGGCGGACGGCAAGACCGGCTGGACCACAGTCGGTGGGACATTGGTCCACACCGATCCCGGCTACAGCCGCACGGAGAGCCTCAGCGGGGATATTCCCGACCCCGGACCGGGCTTCGTGCGACTGCAGTACGCCGGCACCCCGAACTTCCGGGGTTCGGTGACGCCCGCCGTCCGGCTGAACGAGCGGAAGGCGACGGCCATCTCGGAATTCAACGCCGCGCCCGAGCCGGTCAAGAAGGGCCAGCCGATCACGGTCACGGGCAAGCTCACCGAGACCGACGCCGCCCGCACGCCGTTGGTCGGCGCGACCGTCCACTACTACTTCAGGCCCGCAGGAAGCACGAAGTGGCAGGGCATGGGCTCCACCAGGACCCTTGCGGACGGCAGCTTCTCCAGGAAGTTCCCCGCCAACGTGACCGGCACGTGGAACGCCCGGTTCCTGTATGTCACCTCGCCCCACTTCTTCTCGCTCAGCCGCTACGACGAGGTCGTCGTCACTCCGTGACCCGCGCAGGACGGGCGCGGGCGGTAGAGGCGGCTCAGCCG
>NZ_JBHVYI010000179.1:0-6067 GCF_042880975.1 Streptomyces sp. NPDC058289 | reverse complement strand
GTTACTGCTACTATTGACCCGTGACTTGTGGTAGAACCAACTGCTGGACTGAGGGCCCGACCCCTGCATCGGGGTCGGGCCCTCACCGCTGTAACAGAGCGCCGGATCAGGCTGCAGGCTGGACCTGGCGCAGTTCCGCCTGGCCGAAGAGGAGGGCGTAGCCGCCGGGGAGCTGGTGGAGGATGCGGGCGAGGAGGTCGGGCCCCGCGAGGCGGGTGACGACGGCGAGTACGGCGCCGGTGTCCCAGCGTGCGGTGGCGGGGGTGGCACCGGTGCGGGTGGCCAGGTCCTTGACGAAGCCCCAGCCGGTGAGCTGTTCGGTGTCGGGGATCTGGGCGGTGAGGGTGAGCGCGGCCTCAACGGGCAGGCACTGTGCGAGGTCGACGCGTTCGTCTCCGGTGACTTGCCTGCCGAGGGCGGCCAAGACCGTGCGGACGGCTTCCTCGGCGCGTTCGCGGGTGGGGTACGCACCCTCGTAACGCACACGTTCCAGCATCTGCTCGAACGACATGGCGGGTGGGGCCGGGTTCGGTCGAGGCTGGTCGTACATGGCTGCGGTTGCCTTTCTCTTCGAGGGTTCGGGTCTGCGGCCGATTTCGCTCAAGTGGGCTGGGGGTGGCCGAAGAGGAGGTCGTAGCCGGGCGGGAGCTGGAGTAGGACTTCCCGGGTGAGGACGTCGCCTGCGGCTGCGGCCGCGGTGGACAGGACGGCGCCGATGTCCCACAGGGCCGTTCTCTCGGTGGCGCCCTCGATCCAGGCCGCGGTCGCGCGGACGAACCGTTCGGGCGAGAGGGGCTCGGTGGCCTGGAGGGGGTTGAGGAGGATCAGGGCGTAGGTCTCCGGCAGCCGGGCCGCGAGCTCGGCGCGCACGCTGCCGGCCAGATGGGCGCCGAGGAGAGCCAGGACGACGCGGGCAACGCGATCGGCGTCATACGTGGTTTCGTACTCGCCGCGTTCCTGGACCTGGGCCAGGAACGACTCCCTGCGCATCGACATCACGACACCTCCGTGAAGGGGTGAAGGGGCGAAAGGGGGGCGGAGGGCGGGGTGCCGGAGGGGGATCGGCTCCTCCCGCCCTCCGCTGCCGACTGGTGCGGGTGGGTTCAGCCGGAGATCTGCTTGCGGCCGGACTCGCCGCCGATGCTGATCTTGCGAGGCTTGGCGCGCTCGGCGATCGGGATCCGCAGGGTCAGGACACCCGCGTCGTAGTCGGCTTCGATGCGCTCGGTGTCGAGGGTGTCGGCCAGCATGACCTGGCGGGAGAACACGCCGAGGGGCCGCTCGGAGAGCTCCATCTGCACGTTGTCGGACTTGCCCGTGGGCCGGCGCTCGGCCTTCACGGTCAGCATGTTCCGCTCGACGTCGATGTCGATCGCGTCCGGGTTCACGCCGGGGAGGTCGAAGGCGATCACGTACTCGTCGCCCTGCCGGTAGGCGTCCATCGGCATGACCGACGGCTTCGACCACGTACCCGAGCTACCCGACAGCTGCTGGACGATCCGGTCCATCTCGCGGAACGGGTCAGTGCGCATCAACATCGCGAAACACCTCCAGTTGGTTCAGGCAGAAACTGCCAATGCGCTTCAACGTGCCCCTGTTGTAACATGTCATCGAAACGATGACAAGCACGATGTCACCTGAAGGGTGACATGGACGGGGAGAGTGCTATGAACGAGCCCGCCGAGTCGCTCCCACCCATCCCGTTCGTGGCTGCCGCCGCGGCCCTGGAAGCCATCAACCAGGCCGTAAAGGACGCTCAAGATCCGCGCACGGGCACCCCCGGAGACCGGCTGCATCCCTCACCCGACACGGCCGCCGGTCCGGACCCGGCGCTGGCCGCACTGGTCATGCTGCGCAAGATCCGCGAGGAGCTGGCCGGCTGGGAGAGCGGACTGATCGAAACCGCCCGCGAGCACGGTGCGAGCTGGGCCGACCTCGCGGGCCCCCTCGGAGTCGCCAGCCGGCAGGCCGCCGAGCGCCGCTACCTGCGCCTACGCCCCGGCACCGCCGGGAGCACCGGAGACCAGCGCGTCCAGGCCACCCGTACCACCCGCGCCGCTGAGCGGACCGTGACCGCCTGGGCCCGTGACAATGCCGCAGACCTGCGCCGCCTCGCCGGGCAGGTCACCTCGCTCGCCGGCCTGCCCGCCGGCGCCGAGGGCGCCGTGGGAGACCTGAATCAGGCCCTCGCACACGACGACGCCGCCCGCCTCGTCCGCCCACTGGCCGACACCCGGCCCCACCTGCGCTCCCAGGACGCCGACCTCGCCGCACGCATCGACGCCCTGACCCGCCACACCGACCAGCTCCGCCAGGACACCCACGACCAGCGCCACACCTGACCCACTCCCCCGGACCGGCAACCGGCCGTCGAGCCCGGGGGCCGAGAGCACACCCACAGAGCCAAGGAGTGAACCGTCATGGTCGAACACCCGGACCCGGAAGCCGACGGCAACACCATCGCCGTGGAAGTCCTGGACCGCACCGTCGAGGTCAGGCCCACCGGAGAGATCGACATTGACACAGCCCCCTCCCTGCACGTCGCCCTCACCGAAGCACTCGCCCACGCCTCACCGGCCAAGGACCTCGTGGTCGACTGCAGTGGCATCACGTTCTGCGACTCCTCCGGACTCAACGCGCTTCTCGCGGTACGGCGCGCAGCGCAGGAAACCAGCACCGTCATCCGCCTGGCAGCCCCCAACGCCCAGCTCCAGCGCATCTTGGAAATCACCGGCACCCTCTGCCTGTTCCCCGTCAGCCAGGACCCGCCGGCTGCCGGCCGTCCCCGGCTATGCCCGGACGGGCTCCCGCAGTAGGCCGACTGGTGGTGTGCGGGGAGCGTACGGCGCCGGCGGATCGCCCGTCCGGACCAATTCCCTGCCCGAGGCGGTCCGCGCGGCTCATCACCGGGTACACGCCGTCAGGGTGGCCGTCCGCGCTGCCCGTTACGACGGAGCGCAGGAGGCACCTGGTGGACGGAATCGTGCTGCTGAAGGAAGACCACAAGACGGTGGAGAAGCTGTTCAAGCAGTTCGAGAAGGCCGGTGACGGCGCGCATGCGGAGAAGCGGAAGATCGCCGACAAGGTGATCGACGAGCTGACCACGCACACCTGGATCGAGGAGAAGATCTTCTACCCGGCCGCCCGGGAGGCCGCACCCGACACCAAGGATCACGTCCTGGAGAGCATCGAGGAGCACCACGTCGTGCTGTGGATGCTCTCCGAGCTCAAGGACCTCGACGCGGCCGACGAGCGGTTCGAAGCCAAGATGACCGTCCTCATCGAGAACGTCCGCCACCACGTCGAGGAAGAGGAGAAGGAGTGGTTCCCCGACGTCCGCAAAGCCATGGGTCGCAACCGCCTCGCCGAACTCGGCGAGCAGATGGAGAAGGCGAAGAAGAAGGCTCCGGGCGAACCCCTTGCCGTCCCCAGCGCCAAGAGCTGACCTGCCGAACAGCGCCGAAAGCCGGCCTACCGGCCGACGCCACCTGACCCTCGTCACCAGGCCTGTTGGACCAGGAACCTGCCCCGGAACTGCGTGACCGGCACGGATCTGCGTTGCTTCTTCCGGGGCGTCTGAGACGCTTGTGGACATGGCGAAGACCGCGCTTGTGGCGCTCCCACCACGGGGAGACCTTGGACGCAGCACTCGCCGGCCCGCACGCCGACCTGGTCGAGCCGGTACGGCCGGACGAGGCCTCGTACTTCGTCATCAAGGCACGCCACTCGATCTTCTACGAGACACCGCTCGCCTACCTCCTGGCAAGCCTCGAGGTATCGCACCTCGTCATGTGCGGGCAGGTCACCGAGCAGTGCGTGCTCTACTCCGCCCTGGACGCCCACATCCGCCACCTCACGGTCACCGTCGCCCGTGACGCCGTCGCCCACATCCACCAGGACCTGGCCGACGCCGCCCTGCGCATGATGGAAGTGAACATGGACGCCCGGATCCTGCCGGCCGCACAAGCCCTGCACTGACACCGGCGCTCTCCCACAGCCCCAGCGGGCCCATGCCGGCCGATCAGGGATGGGGGGAAGCCCCCTCCGGGACTACCGCCGTGACAGCAAGGCCCCAGCCGAACATCTGTCGAACGCGCTGCACCGGAACGGCCGGTCGCGAAGGGCATCAGTCGCCTCTGGCGGGGCAGACGCGGATTCATGTCCGGAATTCACGCACGTCCCACGAGCGCACTGTTCCGTTCCGTCCCCGACGTCGACGCAGCGCCAGCCGCCCATGCGGCCCGGCAGGGGCGTCGCGGTGGTTTCGTCAGGAGGCTGCGGCGCAGGCTCCTCGCCTACCGGGACATCCAGTTCTGCTCCACCCGCATACCTGGCGATGGTGCGGGTGTGGAAGAGGACTGCCTGTTGCTGGTTCACGTCCGTAAGGTCGTCGGCCAGATCCACTACCGCACCTGCCCCACCTGCGGTGAAGGTGTGATCACCGGCATCGACATCGACAACCACCTCCTGGCTACAGGAATCGGCACCCGCGCCCTGTCTCACCTGCATTCCCGCCATCCAGGCATCACCTGGCGCAGCACGCTGACCCTGCGCACCACACGTGACCTGCTGCGCCGGATGCGCATCCCCGTGGGCACCGCGGGTGCTCTCTGTGCTCATGCCCGCACCCGGGAGGCCGCGGAGGTACAGGAATCCTGAACGCTCCTGGCCGGGCGCTCGAACGGCCCGCGAAAGACGAGCTGTGTGAAGCGTGCTTCACGCCGGGCCGGCCTGTTTTCAACCCCGTTTACAGTGCCCGGTGTGGGCAAGAGCGGACGGCAGCTGCTGGATGAGGTCCGCCACGTGCTGGCGACTACTGGCTTCGCAGAACGGGACGGCGCCACGGGCGGCTTGGTCCTGCGCGCAGAAGCAGATGGTGTGCTCATAGCCTGGCAGCCCGCCGAGGTCGTCCGGGCGGCAGACGTCAGGTGCTCGCCTCGTTGGCCGGGGTGGCTGCCGGTTGCGCCCTGCCGAACTGCACGGTCCTCACCCGCCCCGCGTACGCGGCGAGCGGAGCCCCGGTGCCCGAGGGATCCGGGCTGCCGGACACCGACCGCGGCAAGGTGGTCTGGGCGTACCGGACGGGCGGCCGTGCCGTCCGCACCGCAGCGGCCGCGGCCCTGGTGGGCAGCGCCGCGGACGTGAGGACGTTCCTCGACGACAAGCTCCCTGCCGCCCGGGCCGAGGACAACAGGTTCACGCGCACGCGCTCACTGGTCACGGCGGGCAAGGCGACGCGCGAGGACATCGGCGTGGCACTGTCCGGTGGCGCGGCCGCTGTCGAGACCCTCCTCAACGGCGGTCAGTCCACCGCTCAGGAGGAGGACGACCGTGTGCGGGTGACGTCCATCCTCGTGACGGCGTCGCCGCAGGTACGGGCGTACGCGCAGCGGGCACTGGACGACGGGACTCCGAGGGCGATCCGGTGGTTCCTGGACACGGGCCAGTTCATCGCCCGGGCGCGTGACGAAGAGACGGCGACGGTCCAGCAGCTGGTCAAGGTCGTGGAGGAGGAGGGGCTCCGCGCCGGCCGGAAGACCGATGAGGCCGTCGAGATGTCCCAGCAGGCGGTCAAGGCGTCCGAGAAGGCGAAGGAGGCGGCGCTGGAGGCCAAGGCCGAGGCCGAGGCCGAGGCCGCCGAACACGACGTCCAGCGCTCGGCCAGGGCGGCGAACAAGGCCGCGGATGCGGCCAGGGGTGCGGCCTCTGCAGCGGCGACCGCGGTGTCGGCCTCGCGGTCGGCGCAGGCCGCCGCGCAGCGTTCGGTGGCGGCCTCGCAGGCCGCAGCCGCGGCGGCCGCGGCGGCAGGACGCGCCGCGACCGCTGCGTACAGTGCCGCGATCGGCGCCTCCAAGGACATGGCGTTGGCGGGCGCGGCCCGAGCGGCGGCGCAGTCCGCCAAGTCGATGGTGCAGCTGGTCCGCACCGTGGCCCAGAAGGCCGACCTCGCGGCGCAGGCCGCTGACGCGGCCGCTTCCGCGGGCGATGCCGCCGCCGGCTCGGCTGCGAACGATGCGGCCGCCGCTCGGGCATAGGCCGACTCGGCCGCGGCCTCCGGTGCCGCACA
>NZ_JBHVYI010000178.1:0-6583 GCF_042880975.1 Streptomyces sp. NPDC058289 | reverse complement strand
TACCCCCAGGACCTGCTCGCGGACACCGCGCACCTGACCGACTGGTCCTTCGTACAGGACGGCGACACCGCCACGATCCACCAGCCCCTGGACCTCCTCGCCGTCAACTACTACACCCCGACGGTCGTCTCGCACGTCGCGCCCGGCGACGAGAAGCCGCAGGACGACGGCCACGGAAACAGCGAACACTCCCCCTGGCCCGGCGCGGACGAGGTCGCCTTCCACCAAGCGCCGGGCGAACGCACGGCGATGGGCTGGCCGGTCGACCCGAGCGCGCTGTACGACCTGCTGACCCGCACCGCCGCCCGGTACCCCGGACTGCCGCTCGTCATCAGCGAGAACGGCGCGGCCTACGAGGACGAGATCGGACCCGACGGCACGGTCCACGATCCCGAACGCGCCGCCTACATCCACGCCCACCTCGACGCCGTGCACCGGGCCATCGCCGACGGGGCGGACGTACGCGGCTACTTCCTCTGGTCGCTGCTCGACAACTTCGAGTGGTCGTACGGGTACGCAAAGCGGTTCGGTGCCATCCACGTCGACTACGACACTCTGAAGCGCACACCCAAATCGAGCGCGCACTGGTACGCCCGCGTTGCCCGGACGGGAGAGCTGCACGCTCCTGGCGGCGCGTAGCCCACGACGGCGCACCGATTCGCGGTGGACGGGTTCTGCGCCCTGGCACGGTGAGCCTTTACGGTCACAGCACCAGTCAGCGGATGGGCAGGCGGGCGGGATCAGCGATGATCTGCCGGACGGTCGACCACGCTGCGCCCAGCACCGGTCCGCGGCGCCCCAGCACGGAGGGGCGCACCGCCTCCGGGTTCCAGGGCCGGACGGTGACCCGGGCGGCCAGTTCGGCGCGTACCGACGGGAGGAGCCAGTCGGCGAGTTCGGTGTAGGCGCCGCCGAGAACGAGGCCGTCCGGGTCGATCAGGTTCACCGCCGAGGTCAGGGCGAGGCCCAGGGCCCGTCCCGCGCGGTCCAGGGCGTGCAGGGTCGCCGCGTCCCCGGCGGCTGCCCGCTCGGCCAGCAGGGCCACCGGGTCGCCGACGAGTCCCAGCCCGGCCTCCCGCAGCACGGCCGCTTCGCCCGCGTACTGCTCCAGGCAGCCGCGTGCCCCGCAGGCGCAAGGGGCGCCCTCCGGGTGGACGGGCAGGTGCCCGAGTTCGCCCGCGAAGCCGCGGGCGCCCCGGAACAGCTGCCCGTCGATGACCAGTGCGGCACCGATTCCGGCCTCGGCGGAGACGTGTACGAAGGTCTCGGCGGGGTTGCCCCGGTGCCACTGCTCCGCCAGCGCCCCGAGGTTGGCCTCGTTCTCCGGCTCGGGCACGGTGTCGGGGTCGGGCCAGTGGTCGGCGGGGCGGACGGCTTGCCAGCCGAGGTTGGGGGCGTTCGCAACCAGCCCGCCCGGCTCGTTCGGCACCACCCCCGGCACGGCCAGGACGCGGCCCTCGACGCGCAGGCCGAGGGCCGCGGCCTCGGACTCCGCCTCGGCGCCCAGCGCGGCGGCCTCCGCCAGCACCTCTCCGGCCGGCCGGCCCGCGTTGGCCCGCTCCACGCGACGCCAGACCCGGGGTTCACCGCGCAGGTCCACGACGCACGCGGCGAGATGGGTGACGCCGATCTCCAGGCCGAGGCCCGCGGGACCCCGATCGTTCAGGGCCAGCGCCCGTCCGGGGCGGCCGACCCGTCCGCTGGGCGCTGTCTCCGTCTCGGTCAGCGCTCCTCGACCGATGAGCTCGTCGGCCATGGAGGAGACGGCCGGCCTGGTCAGGCCCGTGTGCCCGGCCACGTCCGCCCGGGAGAGCGGGCCGTGCGCGGCGACCACGCCGATCACCACCGCGAGGTTCCGCCGGCGCATCCCCTGCTGCGAGGCGGGCGCGGCCTCCGCGCCCCCGCTCGCCCTGCCGGTCCCCGTCATCGGCCCGACCCTCCTATCGCTCTCCCGGCGGGACCTCCTGCAAGGCCCGCGCCCGCCGCAGCGTACTGGTGATCCGTTCGAGCGTGTCGTCGTCACGGGGTACGGGCTCCAGTACCCGGCCCTCGGCGGTCCGCCAGCGCCGGGCGACGGCATCGGCGGGCTCACCGGTGAGCAGTGCGGCGGCCTGGGCGGCGGCCCCGAGCGCGACCAGTTCCCGGGCCCCGGGCACCTGGACCGCCCGCCCGGACAGTCGCAGGACGGTCCGCTGCCAGGCCCTGCCGCGGGCTCCGCCGCCGATCAGCAGGAGTGGTTCGCCGGGGGCGGGGCTCTCGCCTCCGGCGCGCAGCACGTCGTCCAGGGCCGCGAGCAGGGCGTGGGCGGCGCCGTCGTAGGCGGCCTGGAGCAGCTGCCCGGGCGTGGTGTCGTGGCGCAGGCCGTGGACCAGGCCGGAAGCGCCCGGGAGGTCGGGGGTGCGCTCGCCGTCCAGGTAGGGAAGCACCACCGCCGTGCCGCCTCCCTCGACGTCCTCCCGGTCGCGGCCGACGAGGGCGGCGAAGCGGTCGACGGCGAGGGTGCAGTTGAGCGTGCAGGCGAGCGGCAGCCAGCCGCCGAGGGCATCGGCGAAGCCTGCGACGGTTCCGCCCGGGTCGGTGGGCCGGGTCCGGCCGACGGCGTAGACGGTACCGGAGGTACCGAGGCTCAGCACCGGACGTCCGGGGGTCAGGCCCAGGCCGAGGGCGGCGGCCATGTTGTCACCGGTCCCGGTCGCCACCAGTGCGCCCCTGCGCAGCGGCATCCCGGCTCGGACGACGCCCGCCCGGGCTCCCGGCGGGAGGACCTGCGGCAGCAGCCCGGGGTCGAGGCCGATCCGGCCGAGGACATCGGTGTCGTAGCCGTCCGGGCCCCACCAGCCGGTTCCCGACGCGTCTCCGCGGTCCGTCACCGCCTCACCGGTCAGGCGCTCCGTCAGGAAGTCGTGGGGAAGCCGGACGGCCGCGACGCTGTCGGCGGCGGCAGGCTCGTTCGCGCGCAGCCAGGCCCACTTGGCGGACGTGAAAGCAGCGGTGGGAACGCTTCCGGTGCGGCGGGCGAGCTCTGCCGGGCCGAACGCGGCTCCCAGTTCGGCGGCCTGCGGCGCGGAGCGGACGTCGTTCCACAGCAGCGCCGGGCGCACCGGCCGTCCCGCCGCGTCGAGGGTGACCAGGCCGTGCTGCTGGCCGGCGATCGAGCAGGCCGCGGCACGATCCGCCCAGCCGGTGCCCGCCGTGGCCTCGCCGAGCGCCCGCCACCACTGTTCGGGGTCGCTCTCGCGTCCGGCGCCCGCGCTGACGGCGTGAGCGGCGCGGCCCTCGCCCAGGACGGCGCCGGTGTCCAGGTCGACGGCGAGGGCCTTGGTGGCCTGGGTCGAGCTGTCGACACCGATCACGACACGCTGAGCAGACATGCGTTCCTCCGGTGGGGTTCCTTCTGGCGTGTCCGCATACTAATTTGTTTTTCGCCATTACAAATAGCCCTCGGCCCAGACCGGAGCGCCTCATGACCAGCGACCCGCTCGTCCCCACCCCCGCGCACAGGTTCACCTTCGGCCTGTGGACCGTCGGCTGGCAGGGCCGGGACCCCTTCGGCGACGCCACCCGCCCCGCCCTCGACCCGGTCGAGTCCGTGGAGCGGCTGGCCGAGCTCGGCGCCTACGGCGTCACGTTCCACGACGACGACCTGATCCCCTTCGGCGCCGGCGAGGCCGCCCGCGAGCAGGCGGTCAAGCGCTTCCGCACCGCACTCGACACGGCCGGGCTGAAGGTCCCGATGGCCACCACCAACCTCTTCACCCACCCGGTGTTCAAGGACGGCGCCTTCACCGCGAACGACCGGGACGTGCGCCGGTACGCGCTTCGCAAGACGATCCGCAACATCGACCTGGCCGTGGAACTCGGCGCCTCGGTCTACGTCGCCTGGGGCGGCCGCGAAGGCGCGGAGTCGGGCGCGGCCAAGGACGTGCGCTCCGCCCTCGACCGACTGAAGGAGGCCTTCGACCTGCTGGGCGAGTACGTCGAGAACCAGGGGTACGACCTGCGCTTCGCGATCGAACCCAAGCCCAACGAGCCGCGCGGCGACATCCTGCTGCCCACCATCGGCCACGCCCTGGCGTTCATCAACGAGCTGGAGCGGCCCGAGCGGGTCGGCCTCAACCCGGAGGTCGGCCACGAGCAGATGGCCGGGCTGAACTTCCCGCACGGCATCGCCCAGGCCCTGTGGCACGACAAGCTGTTCCACATCGACCTCAACGGCCAGACGGGCATCAAGTACGACCAGGACCTGCGCTTCGGTGCGGGCGACCTGCGCCAGGCCTTCTGGCTGGTCGACCTGCTGGAGTCGGCCGGCTACGACGGCCCCCGCCACTTCGACTTCAAGCCTCCGCGCACCGAGGACTCCGCCGGCGTCTGGGCTTCGGCGGCCGGCTGCATGCGCAACTACCTGATCCTGGCGGAGCGTGCCCGCGCCTTCCGGTCCGATCCGGAGGTCCGGGCCGCGCTCGCCGCCTCCCGGCTGCCCGAACTGGCCCTCCCGACCGCCGCGGACGGCCTGGCCGGGCTGCTGGCCGACCCGTCCGCCTTCGACGAGTTCGACGTCGACGCCGCCGCCCGGCGCGGCATGGCCTTCGAGCAGTTGGACCAGCTCGCCCTCGAACACCTCCTCGGCGCCCGCTGAGCCGCAGCGCCCCGGAGCCGGGCCGTGGCGTTCCACGGCCCGGCTCCGCTACGCCTTGGCCGCCGGTACAGGGTGAGGAACCCCAGCCGATGCGCGGCCGGGGTTCCTCGGTGCGGTGAGCACGGGTCAGCAGGTGGAGCTGCCCACGCCATGAACCGCTCGGCTGCACGTCGGCTGCACGTCGGCGGAACGCACCACATCGCGAGCGCCGTGGTTCAGGCGGGTCAGCGCTGCAGGGTGAGCAGACCCGGCCGGTACGGCAGCTTCAGGTAGTCGGTGTTCTCCGGTGTGGTGGTGGGGAGGCCCTGATAGAGGAACTGCAGGTTGCAGGGATCGATGGTCATGGTCTGGTCGGGGTTGTTGCGGACCAGGTCACCGTGGCTGACGCCCTTGGCCCAGGTGGAACCGCTGTTGGCCTGACCCGCGAAGGGGCTGCTCTCGCTGCCGGCCTGGACGGTCCACGGACCGTTCAGACTGGAGGCGGTGAACGAGCGGAAGTAGCGGTTCGAACCCTGCGCCTCAACGATCATGAGGTACTGGTCCCGGCCCTGGACCTTGTAGACCTCCGGCGCCTCGAACAGAAGGTCCGTCGCGTCGCTCATGACCGTCGTGTACGAGGAGCCGAAGTTGCCCGGGAAGTTCCCGATCGGCATGCTCGCCCGGTAGATCTTGCCGTTGTCGGCGGCGAAGAACAGGTACATGTTCTGGTCATCGGCGATCATGGTCGGGTCGATCGGGGCGTCCCTCCGGTCCCCGGGTCCCACGGGCAGGCTGCCGGTGAACAGCGGCTGCGCGGCGGACCAGCCGTTGGGGTTGGTGGGGTCGCTGGAGGTGCGGTAGTAGAGCGGCCACTGACTCCACTGGGACACCATCACCCAGACGTCCTTGGGCGCGAAGTAGAACAGTTCGGGCGCCACCGCGGGTTCGTTCATCCTGGTTTGGGTGGCCGCCCCCATGTCCGACCAGTTCGTGAAGGGGCTGAACGCCGTCGAGCCCCACGCCGTTCCGTTGGAGGTGGTCGCGTAGACCAGGTGCTTGCCGTTGTACGTGGTGGTGGAGAAGTCCTTCAGCGCCAGCTGCCCGTTCGCCGGCTGCGCCAGCGGACCCGTCGAGGTCCACCGGTAGGCCGACGGAAGGGCACACGCGTTGCTCACCCCGGACAGGCCGGTCCACTTCTGGTTGCTGCCACCGTGGCACGACCAGATCTGCACCCCCGTGCCGTTGGCCGTGCCCCAGCCCGAGACCTCCAGACACAGCCCGGACCGCACGCCGACGATCGTGCCGTCGGAGTTCACCCGCCACTGCTGGTTCTCACTGCCGTTGCACGTCCAGATCTGCACCGGGGTCCCGGACGTGGTGGCGCCGCCCCGGACATCCAGGCACTTGTTGCCGTACACGGTCAGCTGGCTGCTGTCCGTCAACGTCCACTGCTGGTTGACTCCACCGTGGCAGTCCCAGATGTGTACGTTTGCGCCGTCGGACTGGCTGAAGCCCGCCACATCGAGACAGCGGCCGGAAGCAACACCGCGCAAGTCGCTGGTGGTGGCCGCCTGAGCCGGGCCGGCGACGAGCAGCGCCGCCAACGCGGCCAGGGCCGCGACCGCGGCGGCGAGCACCGCGGACAGGCGGCTGCGGCTGGAACTTTGTCTGCGCATTTGAGATCTCCTTTGTGACCGGATGAGCTGTCACACGGTTTGGGCAGGGGCGACCTGCCCTCGGCACCTGCGGATCCGGCCGCACGGCGCGGCGGCGCGGCGGAGCGGCGGAGCGGCGACAAGGTGTGGCCCCTGAGGGTGATGGGGGACGCCGGAGAATTGTTAGCGCTAACAATTTGCAGCTCGCACATGGGCGTTGGAGGCAGGAGACCAGGGGCCTGAGCGACTGTCAAGATCTTCTGCAAGAATCCGTCGGATCACTGACTCGCCGTGCCCTTTGCCTTCCTTCCCC
>NZ_JBHVYI010000177.1:0-6963 GCF_042880975.1 Streptomyces sp. NPDC058289 | reverse complement strand
GCCTTTCAGCGCCGATGGTACTGCAGGGGGGACCCTGTGGGAGAGTAGGACGCCGCCGAACAATCATTGTGGGAAAGCCCCGCACCAGCCCTTTATGGGTTCGGTGCGGGGCTTTTCTGCGTTTACGGCCCTTTTTGAACTCGGCGAACTCGGCTCGGCGAATGGCGATCGGATGGCCTCAGGGGCGTCGAGCCAGGGAAAGCGGCCGGCACCCCCTGTTCGGTTACGTCCGCTACGGCTTCCACACGTAGCGGACGTCCGGCTCGCGCTCCTCATTGCGCAGTCCGTCGGTACGTTCGACCGCGATGAAGCCGTGCCGCTCGTAGAACCGTTGTGCCGGCTCGTTGACCTCGAACGTCCACAGGCTCAGTCCGTCCGGCCGCTTCTGCTTGGCCAGAGCGATGAACCGGTCGCCCAGGCCGGTTCCGCGCCAGGACGGATCCAGGTAGAGCTGTTCGAGTTCCTCGTCGTCAAGGACGAGGAGCCCCACCACGGATCCGTCAGCAGCGGCTATCCAGGTCTCGTACCGCGGCACGACCACGGAGGAGAACCAGTCCCGCACTTCGTCGTCGCTGTGCGCAAGACGCACTGTCGGCAACGCGGTTCTGAAGGAACGCAGCCAGGTGTCGGCGATGCCGGCCGCATCAGAGTCGACCGCACGTCGAAGCACAAGCTCAGCACTGTTCACAGCGCGGGACTATCCCAGACGAGTGCCCCGACCGCATCCGATTAGGGGTCGTCGATCCATCGCATCGTCAGTCGCAGGAGGTAGGCGACCGGGTAGCCCACGTCCCGCGCGACTGCCGGCAACAGGGACCTGATCAAGGCAGTCTGGTCGACCACGACCACGACCAGCACCGTCCCGTGCGCGGTCTTCTGCTTGGCGAACAGCTCGCGGGGCTTGGGCTCGGTATCGGGCAGCTGTTTGTCGAAGGCCTTCGTCGCGGCCGGGTGACGGCGGTGGCGTGGTGCTCCGGTCCTTATCGGGGGCCAGGCCGAGGAAGGCGTCGATGCCGACGGTGTAGCCGAGCCCGCGCATGTCCCATGGTCAGGCTTGTCAGGGTGCCGAGCTACGGCCGAGTCCCTTGGCAGTGGTTCGCCGATGCCCGAAGACTGGAGCCCCAATGCAGAACCTCGACCCAGTTGCCGGGGCTCCGGACCTTCGCTGACACACCAGGACCGATAGCGAAGCCAGTCACACGTCGCCCAGGAACCCGGGATCGGACGGCCCCATCTGCCGGGCGAAGTCCGCTGCGACTCCTAGGACCTCGCGCATCGGCACGGGCCGCCGGCTCGTGGCCGCGAGGTCGGCGTGAGCTTCCTTGGACCACAGGAACGGATATACGGAAACACCCTGCTCGAAAGCCAGGGCTGCGGTCTCCTCACGCCAGCCGGGCCAGCGCATTCCGTCATAGAACGTCTCCAGCCTGCCCGAGAGCAGCCAGGAGACCCATCCGGAGTGGCCCATCTCCATCGCCTCCCACTCCAGAGTGTCGGGAGCGAAATACGTCATCTGGCCGGATGCCCCGGGGCGGCCCGCGGCCGCGGGAACGCCACCGTTCAACGCGAAGACCCCTCCGACAATGTCGTGGCCGACGACAAGACCTGTCGCGGGATGCCAGCCGGGGTCGACGTCCGTGGGGAAGCGGTTGACCTGCGCCAGACTCGGGAGTTGGCCATCCGCGACTGAGCCAGAACCCCCGCCGAACACTCGCAGCCACCCGTTGTCCAGGAGCAATCCACCGGTGTGCAGCGCCAGTGCACCCAGCACCGATCGTGCGGTGACCTGCATCTGCAGAAGGCATCGGTGGCCCTCGTTGATGTCTCCGGGCAGTACTTGAACGGGCACGGAGCTTGCCCTGAGAATCCCCTGAAGCTCCGGCCACGCAGGATCGTCCACATTGGCCAGCTCATCGATCCCTCGCATCCGACGATGGTCGCACCTTCCGGTATCACCTCATCGTGTGGGCTGGACCGTGCTCACTCGGAGGCCGGGGCGATGGATCGGGCAGCGATGGTCTGCACTTGGGGTCTCATGGGAAGGGCCGTCGCTCCTGTCGCCCCTGGACGAGCTGTCCCGTTCCGTTCTGCAGCCGGTTGTTCCTGAGGAACCGGCGCCCGACGTAGCGGCGTTTGGCGGAGGCACGCGTGATCCGGGCCGAGCCGAGTACGCCTTCAGCCCTCCAGCCGTGGCGAACCGGCTCCTGTCATCGCCGATCTCGCCCAGGATGCGGGCACCGACCTGGGGACCGATCCCGGGGAGCCCAGCATGATCGCCGCGTCCAGTTGCAGCAGCAGGGCGCGTGTCCCTGCTTGCCCATGGCGTCCTCGACGACGGGCCGCTGCCGCGGGGCTTCCTGGCGGAAGAGCTGCTGGATTCGTTCGGCGTCCGTTTCGATGCCCCGGTGGCGGCCGACTCGCCGGAGCAGGGACCGTAGCTGGTTGGCGAGGGCGTGGCTGGTCCCGATGGCCACCGGACTCGGCGTCTCGGCTGTGTCGCCGTGCTCGGCCAGGACAGCCTGCCGGTGTCGTCGACGAGCGTGACGTCGTGGTGTCCCTCCGCCCAGTCGATCCCGCAGAACACCTCCATGGATCCCGCTCCTTCGCGGGTGCTGTTCTCGAAGGCGAGTGCGTGGGGCCGAACGACGCACTACGTCGGACACCGTTCTGCTCGGGCCCGGAGGTATGTGCGGTGCCTGGCTGATCGCGTCGCGGAGTGAGGGAACGGGATGCGGATCCTCGGTGGGGTTCCGGTGCAGGCCTGCGAGGTTGCCCACGGTTTGGGGGAGGGCCTGGGGGAGAGCGGTGTGATGCGGGAGATCGGGAGATGGTTCGGCGTGGTGGGCTCTGCGGAACAGGTGACGGCGTGCTCCGTGTAGTGGTCCATGAGGGGTTGGAATACTGAGGATTTCAGGCTGGAGTCGGTGGGTTGATGGGGGCCGGCCGCCTGGTCCCCGGCGTGACCGTGGGCGAGGACCTCGCCCCGCACCGGGCGAGCGCGGCCCGGCCGGCCACCGCCGCCGGACCGACCCCGGCGGGCAACGGGATCCCGGTCTCCGGTGGAGTCCCGGCGCGCCCCGCCGCGACGGGCGGCGCCGCGGCCGCTCCCGCCTTCGGGACGTCCTCCGCCGGGCGGGGCCGCCCGACCACGTCCTCGGGCTGAACCGCTCCGCTGCGCGACGGGGCGGCCTCGGCCGGGCGGAGCCGGGGGCGCGCGAAAGCCCGCATTGTGGCAGACGCGGGCGCGGGGGTCATGCCACGCGTTCCCGGGACATGACCCCCGGATGCCGCGGGTGGACTAATGAGGGCAACGAACCGGGCGGAACCGCCGCCCATCCCACCCCGAAGGAGGACAGCCATGGCTGCCCTGATCCCCCTCCGCAAGTCGCTCCTCATCGCCGCCTCCGCCGTCGCCGCGCTCCTCAGCGCCGGATCGGCCCAGGCCGCGTCGAGCTCCGCCCACCTGGCCAACGATCCCTCCGGGGCGAAGGTGCAACGCAGCAGCACGCTCGGAGGGTCGGACCACTCCAGTGCGTATTACTACTACTACGTACAGGCGCGGTAGCAGATGCTGTCTTCGCGTGTGCCGCCCGGCCCCTCGGGGGCCGGGCGGCACGGCAACCGGCGCGCGTTCGAGCGGGACCACCTCGGTTTCCTCCTCGACCAGCAGCAGTACGGCGACCTGGTCCGCTTCGACGACGACCTGTACATCGTGAACTCGCCCGCCCTGGCGGAGGAGGTCCTCAAGCACACCAACACCACCTACGGCATCTCCAGCGACCTGCTGGGCGAGGCGACCGACGGAAGCCGCGCCTCCGAAGACCTGGCCCTGTGGATGCGGGCCCGCAGCCTGGCGGGACGCGGCCTGAACCGGACCAGCATGCGCGCCGCCCGGGACAGCCTCGCGTCGACCGTCGTCCGCCACGCGGACACCTGGCACGCACGCGGCAGGATCGAAGCGATCCCCGCACTGGAAGACCTCACCGCCCACCTGATCGCCGAATTCTGCCTCGGGCCCGAGACCGGCGACGTCCCCGACCTCTTGGCCCGCCTGCAGGACGCGCTGCTGCCCCCCACACTGCCCCTGCCGGCCCGCTGGCACGCGCTGCGCCGACGCCGCCTCCAGCGCGCCGGCCGCGACCTGGCCGACGAAGTCTCCTCCCTGATACGCCGGCGGCGTACGACGAGGCGGGACGACTCGCCCTCCGTGGTCGCGGACCTTCTGAACACCGCGTGCGACGAAGGCGCCCTCACCCACGAGGGCGCGACCAGCGTCATCGTCGCCAACCTCTTCGCCGCCCACGAGACCACCGCCGCCGCGCTCGCCTGGCTGCTCCTCCTCCTCGACCGGCACCCGGAAGTCCGTCGGCGGGTACGGGACGAGGCCGACCGGGAACTCGCCGGCGCGCTCCCCACCGCGGCCGACGTGCCCCGGCTGGCCGTCACCGAAGCCGTCGTGAAGGAGACCCTGCGCCTCTACCCCCCGCTCTGGTTCCTCCGGCGGACCATCGAGGAACCCACCGAACTCGCCGGCTACCCCCTGCGCCCCGGCCAGAAGGTCGCCGTCAGCCCCTTCGTCCTCCACCGCGACCCCCGCCACTACCACCGGCCCACCACGTTCGACCCGGACCGCTGGACCGACCGCGCCGCCAACCCGCTGCCCAAGTACGCGTTCATGCCGTTCGGCGGAGGGCCGCGCAACTGCCTCGGAACCCACTTCGCCACCACCGCCATGACCATCGTCACCGCAACCCTCACCGCCTGCTACGAGGTCACCCGATCACCCGGCACGACACCCGTCTTCCACACGCGCACCATCCTCCAGCCCCACGACCTCACCCTCGACGTCTCGGTCCGTCCCCACCCACCCGGCGACCGGCCCGGCGACCACCGGCCCGCTGCGGACCCACAGCCCGAAGACCACCGGGCAGCCCGGTGTCCGTTCACCGCCAACACCCCCGCCGCACCGTGACGGACCGGCGTCCCCGCCTCCTCGTCCGGCTTGCTCCGGGCCCGGTGCCGGTGTAGTCCGGTACTGAGGTTTTCAGGGTGGGGTCGGTGGGTCGATGGCCAGATGTGTGGCCGTGAGGCAGCCGTCGACCAAGTGGGGTCGGAGTTGGATTCTGCGTAACTCGCGGCGGAGTGTGCGGTCGAGGTCGTCGGGTGTGGCGAAGGCGGTGTTGGCCATCGCTCTGCGCACGAGTGACCAGACGGCCTCGACGGGGTTCAGGTCGGGTGCATAGGGCGGGAGCCGGACGGTGGTGAGCCAGTCGTGCTCGGCCTCGTAATGCTTCAGCCCCGCGGCCAGGTGGGTGTTGAGATTGTCCCAGGCCACCACGATCGGGCCGCCGAGCTGGATGTGAGCGAGTGCGGGGCCGGTGGATGAGACGGCTGTGTTCACCGGGTTTGTAGCAGCACAGCGCGGCGACCGAGGTCCGGCGGCGGGACCTGCCGCGCACACGGATGACAGGGGTCTGTCCGCGCCGGCCCCAGGTGCGGGCACGGCGCGGAGTCATCGAGAAGCCGGCTTCGTCCTCGAAGAGGATCCAGGCACCGGACGCACTGTTCATCGGTGACGGTCGGGGCGTTCGCCGGACCCGTCGAGCGCAAGGCATCCATGCCGCGCTCGCGCCAGCACGGCGCCAGCGTTCCACGGACCGCACACTCACCCGCAGGTCCTTCACGATGACCGCTGTCTTCTCACCCGCCGCGAACCGCACGCCGGCCTGAAGCCGGATCTCCTCACGAAACGCCCGACGCTCAGCGGTCAGGCCCCCGCCCTCTGGACACCTCACCTCACCGGCAAACCGCGGGGATCATGAACCGTCACTACCCGACGACGACCCGAAAACCTCAGTAGGTGCTCCCCTTGGCTCAGCCGAGGTCAGGCTCGAGGGGGGGATCTGCTTCCGGGTTCGGATCCGAGGGGTGGATGTGGGGAGCAGCGTGCGGATGTCCCTGGCGAGGGCGGCTGCGTCGACCGGGCGGCTGGTGTCGATGGTCCGGAGGGGGCCGCTCAGTCCGAGGGGGCCGGGGCGGGATGCCCAGGCAGCGAGGCGTTCGTGGAGCTGTTCGGGGGAGAGGTCCCGGTCTAGGTGCCCTGGGTGGCGCTTTCGGGTGCGGAAGCGTTCGGCGACCAGGGTGGTGGGGCAGTCGCAGAACACCTCGACCAGGTGGGCGTCGAGCTGGTGGAGCCGGCCGGGGGCGGAGTCGCGGTGCCACCAGTTCACGAGTACGGCTTGCCGGGCGTCGGCGGCGAGAGCGAACAGGATGTCGTCGGCGGCCCGGCTCAGCCTGTGGCGCCAGGTTTGATCACCTACGCCGAGGGAGTCGTAGAGCGACTCGAGGATCACGTCCTTGTCGAGGACCGGTAGGTCCAGGTGCGCGGCGAGCCCGCGGGCCAGGGTGCTCTTTCCACTGGCCGGCAGGCCGGTGAGGACTACGAAGGAGTTGTCGCGCACGCCGCCAGTGTGCGGCAGCCCGAGTGGTGGATTGGGTGCCGGGCCTCGCCCAGATGCTCAGGTGTAGCCGACAGCCGTCGGGGTGGCTCGAGCTGCTCACGTCTTGCAGGACCGGCTGCCTCGTGCCCGTACCGGTCGGAGGCCTACACGAGGGTGCGGTGTCGTGTCACGCCGATTTTGACCGTGCAGGGGGCGTCATGTAGAGTCAAACGGTTGCCTGGAACTGGACAAGTTCGGCAGCCAGCCCCCAAAGAAGCAATTCAGAGTGGGCACCCTCGACTCCTCATCCAGGAATCTGAAGCCGGGAAATCCGGTGGAAAACTTCTGATAGAGTCGGACTCGCCGGAAAGGGAAACGCGAAAGCGAAGAACTGGAAAGCGAAACCCGCTTCGACCGGGAATCAGACACGAAAGAGTCTGATAGAGTCGGAGACACAAGAACGAAGGAAGCGCCCGGAGGAAAGCCCGAGAGGGTGAGTACAAAGGAAGCGTCCGTTCCTTGA
>NZ_JBHVYI010000176.1:0-7140 GCF_042880975.1 Streptomyces sp. NPDC058289 | reverse complement strand
TCTGGGGGGCGGGCCTTGCTTCGTCTCTTTGCGCCCCCCCCCCCCCCCCCGGGGGGGGGGGGGGGGGGGGGGGGGCCCCCCCCCCCCCCCCCCCACCAGCCGTCCTAGAGGGTGCCGGTGAGCAGTTCCGGACGGATCGGCGTCTTGTTGATCTCCAGACCGGTCGCCGCCCGGATCGCCGCGATGACGGCCGGGGTGGACGAGAGGGTCGGGGCCTCGCCCATACCGCGCAGGCCGTACGGGGCCTTCGGGTCGGCGAGCTCCAGGACGTCGACCGGGATGGTCGGGGTGTCGAGGATGGTGGGGATCAGGTAGTCCGTGAAGGAGGGGTTGCGCACCTTCGCGGTCTTCGGGTCCACGATGATCTCTTCCATGATCGCGACGCCCAGGCCCTGGGTGGTACCACCCTGGATCTGGCCGACCACGGAGAGCATGTTCAGCGCCTTGCCGACGTCCTGGGCGGTCGCCAGCTCGACGACCTTGACGAGGCCGAGCTCGGTGTCCACCTCGACGACCGCGCGGTGCGCGGCGAAGGTGTACTGGACGTGACCGTTGCCCTGGCCGGTGACCAGGTCGAAGGGCTCGGTGGCCGCGTGGCGGAACTCGAGCTCGATGTCGATCGCGTCCTCACCCTCGAGGATGTCGGCGATGTCCGCGAGGACCTCTCCGCCATCGGTGACGACCTTGCCGCCTTCGAGGAGCAGCTCGGCGGTCGCCCACGCGGGGTGGTACGAGCCGTTCTTGCGCCGGCCGATCTCCAGGACCGCCTCACGGACGGCCTCACAGGTGTTCTTCACGGCGCCACCGGTCATGTACGTCTGCCGCGAGGCGGACGTGGAACCGGCGGAGCCGACCTGCGTGTCGGCCGGGTGGATGGTCACCTGCGTGACACCCAGCTCGGTACGGGCGATCTGCGCGTGGACGGTGATACCGCCCTGGCCGACCTCCGCCATGGCCGTGTGGACCATCGCGACCGCTTCGCCGTTGATGACCTCGAGGGTCACGCGGGCGGTGGAGTAGTCGTCGAAGCCCTCGGAGAAGCCGACGTTCTTGATGCCGACCGCGTAGCCGACGCCGCGGACGACGCCTTCACCGTGGGTGGTGTTCGACAGACCACCGGGCAGCGCGCGGACGTCCGCGCTCTCGCCGGCGGACTCCCACTGGCGCTCCGGCGGCAGCGGACGGGCCTTGACCCGGCGCAGCAGCTCGGCGACGGGCGCCGGAGCGTCCACGACCTGGCCGGTGGGCATGATCGTGCCCTGCTCCATGGCGTTGAGCTGGCGGAACTCGACCGGGTCCATGCCCAGCTTCGCCGCGAGCTTGTCCATCTGGGCCTCGTAGGCGAAGCAGGCCTGGACGGCGCCGAAGCCGCGCATCGCGCCACAGGGCGGGTTGTTCGTGTAGAGCGCGATCGCCTCGATGTCCACGTCCTCCAGGACGTACGGACCGACCGAGAGGGAGGAGGCGTTGCCCACGACCGCCGGGGAAGCGGACGCGTACGCGCCGCCGTCCAGGACGATCTTGCACTTCATGTGCGTGAGCTTGCCGTCCTTGGTGGCGCCGTGCTCGTAGTACAGCTTCGCCGGGTGACGGTGCACGTGGCCGAAGAAGGACTCGAAGCGGTTGTAGACGATCTTGACCGGCTTGTTCGTGGCCAGGGCCAGGAGGCAGGCGTGGATCTGCATCGAGATGTCTTCGCGGCCACCGAAGGCACCGCCGACGCCCGAGAGCGTCATGCGGACCTTCTCCGGCGGCAGGCCCAGGACCGGGGCGATCTGCTGGAGGTCCGAGTGCAGCCACTGGGTGGCGACGTACAGCTCGACGCCGCCGTCCTCGGACGGTACGGCCAGACCGGACTCCGGGCCGAGGAAGGCCTGGTCCTGCATGCCGAAGGTGTACTCGCCCTCGACGATGACGTCGGCGCGCTTGCGGGCCTCTTCCACGTTGCCGCGGATGATCGGCTGGCGGTGCACGATGTTCGGGTGCGGGACGTGACCGATGTGGTGGTCATCGCGGCCCTCGTGGATCAGCGGCGCGCCCTCGGCGAGGGCGGAGGCCTCGTCCGTGACGAGCGGCAGCTCACGGTAGTCGATCTTGATCTTGGCGGCCGCGCGGCGGGCCGTCTCCGGGTGGTCGGCGGCCACGAGGGCGACCGGCTCACCGTGGTGACGGACCCGGCCGTTGGCGAGAACCGGGGTGTCCTGGATCTCCAGGCCGTAGTTCTTCATCTCGGCCGGCAGGTCGTCGTACGTCAGGACCGAGTAGACGCCCGGCATCGCCAGGGCCTCGGAGATGTCGATCGAGACGATCTCGGCGTGGGCCACGGTGGAGCGCAGGGTCTGGCCCCACAGCATGTCCTCGTGCCACATGTCCGAGGAGTACGCGAACTCACCGGTCACCTTGAGGGTGCCGTCCGGGCGCAGCGTGGACTCGCCGATGCCGCCCTTGTTGTGCTTCTGCGTGACGTTGGTCGGCGTACCCGCCGGGACCGTGCGCGTGTTCTGGGCCATGGTCAGACCGCCTCAGACTGACGGGCGGCCGCGAGGCGGACCGCGTCGAGGATCTTCTCGTAGCCCGTGCAGCGGCAGAGGTTGCCGGACAGGGACTCACGGATGTCCTGGTCGGACGGGGAGGGGTTCTCCTCCAGCAGCGCGTCTGCCTGGACCAGGAGGCCCGGGGTGCAGAAACCGCACTGCACGGCGCCGGCGTCGATGAACGCCTGCTGGATGGTGGAGAGCTCGACGCCCTCGCCGGTCTGGGAGTCGCCCGGCTTGGCCTGCCACTGCTTGGCCGCGTCCAGGGTGACGCCGCCCTTGCTGCCGCAGCCGCCGCCGGTGCCGCAGGCACCGCCGTGGCCGTGCTCCTCGCGCTGCTTGGCGAACTCCGCCAGGCCCTCGACGGTCACGACGTCGCGGCCCTCGACCTGACCGGCCGCGACCAGACAGGAACAGACCGGCACGCCGTCGAGACGGACGGTGCAGGAACCGCACTCGCCCTGCTCACAGGCGTTCTTCGAACCGGGCAGGCCCAGGCGCTCGCGCAGGACGTAGAGAAGGGACTCGCCCTCCCAGACGTCGTCGGCTTCCTGCTGACGGCCGTTGACAGTGAAATTGACGCGCATGATTACGCAGCCCCTTCAAGCGAGCGGCCGTTGTTCGAACCGCGGTACTGCTCCCACGTCCAGACGAGCTGGCGGCGAGCCATGATGCCGACCGCGTGGCGGCGGTACTTCGCCGTGCCGCGGACGTCGTCGATCGGGTTGGCCGCGCCGGAGGCGAGGTCACCGAACTGCTTGGCGATCGACGGGGTGATGACCTTGCCGGACTCCCAGAAGCCACCCTCTTCGAGCGCGGCGTTGAGGAACTCCTCGGCGGCCTTCGCCCGGATCGGGGTCGGCGCGGCCGAACCGATTCCGGTACGGACCGTGCGGGTCTCGGGGTGCAGCGCCAGGCCGAACGCGCAGACGGCGATGACCATCGCGTTGCGGGAGCCGACCTTGGAGTACTGCTGGGGGCCGTCCGCCTTCTTGACGTGGACGGTCTTGATGAGCTCGTCGGCGGCCAGCGCGTTGCGCTTGACGCCGGTGTAGAACTCGTCGATCGGGATCAGGCGGGATCCGCGTACGGACTCCACCTCGACCTCGGCACCAGCCGCGAGGAGCGCGGGGTGGGAGTCGCCGGCCGGCGAGGCGCAACCGAGGTTGCCGCCGACACCGCCGCGGTTACGGATCTGCGGGGACGCGACCGTGTGCGAGGCGAGCGCGAGTCCCGGAAGCTCCGTGCGGAGGTTCTCCATGATCTGCGTGTACGGGACGGAGGCGCCCAGACGTACCACGTCCTCGCCGACCTCCCACTCCCGCAGGAGACCGATGCGGTTCAGGTCCAGGAGGTACTCCGGCCGACGGTGGTCGAAGTTGATCTCGACCATCACATCGGTGCCACCCGCAATCGGCACAGCTGTGGGGAACTCGGCCTTAGCGGCGAGCGCCTCCTCCCAGCTGGCGGGGCGAAGGAAGTCCATGTGCGGCTCTCTTCTTCTTAATCGGGTCGTTCACTTCAAGCCAGGAGGCCGTTGGGCCCTCGACTGGTCGTTCACGTGCTGTTAACGCGGTGTGGACTCAGTACACCGGCCCTCCGTCCCTCGGGTGCAGTCACCGAAACCATGAAGGAGTTGGCTGGGGACCTCCCTCGTCTTGTAGATTCGTATGAAAGGCAGGATGCGACGACCTGCCCGATTTCCAACGGCAACATTCGAGACAGATCGGCGGCGACATCATGCGGCTGCGCGCACTGCTGGAAACCGAGGCGCTGGGGCTGCGGCTGCTGGGCGGCGAGGAAGAACTCGACCGGACGGTCCGCGGGGTCATGACGACCGACCTGAGGGATCCCAGCCGATACCTATCCGGAGGGGAACTGGTCCTCACTGGCCTGGCATGGAGACGAAATTCAGCCGACTCCGAGCCGTTCGTACGAATCCTCGCGAGCGCAGGCGTGGCCGGGCTCGCGGCCGGCGAGGCCGAGCTGGGTGACATTCCCGACGACCTGGTCACGGCGTGTCTGCGCAACCGTCTCCCGTTGTTCGCCGTAAACGAAGACGTTGCATTCGCCACCATCACCGAGTACGTGGTGCGGCAGGTGTCGGGAGAGCGCGCCGGGGACCTCGCGGCCGTCGTGGACCGCCATCGCCGGCTCATGACCTCCGGTCCGGCCGGTGGTGGACCGGATGTGGTGCTCGATCTGCTCACCACGGACCTCGATCTCCGGGCCTGGGTGCTCTCGCCCACCGGCCGGCAGATCGCCGGGGCGGGCGAGCCGCTGGCGCCGGGCATCTGCGCGGCACTGGCGAGCGAGCACCTCGCGGCGGTCCGGACGGGCCGCAGGGGACCGCACCGGATCTCCCTCCAGGGTATTACCTACTCCCTCTTCCCGATCAGGGGACACGGGCGCGGCGCCGCAGGTCCGGCGGCCCGGGACGTCCGCGAGAGCGTGCTCTCCGACTGGCTGCTGGCCGTCGAGGCCGACGCCGGAGACTGGCCGGCCGAGCGGCTCGACCTGCTCCAGGGCGTCACCCAGCTCATCGCGGTCGAGCGGGACCGCCGCGACGCGGCCCGCACGGTGCGCCGCCGGCTGGCCCAGGAGGTCCTGGAGCTGGTCCAGACGGGCGCTCCGCCTGCCGAGATCGCCGCCCGCCTGCGGGTGGCCGCGCCGGTGCTCCTGCCCGGGCTGGGCACCGCCCCGCACTGGCAGGTCGTCGTGGCCCGGGTGGACTGGGACGGCGGCGACATCGCCGGCGGCCCCGTCGCCCAGTCGCTGCTGGAGGAGATCCTCGTCGACCCGTCGGTCTCCGGGCCCGAGCCCTCGGACCGGATCGCCGTCGCGCACGCCGGGGACGAGGCGATCGCCCTCGTACCGCTGCCCGCGCCCGCCGGGGAGCCCGGCGAGGAGAAGGGCCCCGACACCGCCCTGCACGCGGAGACGCTGCTCGCGGCCGTACGGGACCCCCTGGCGGCCGGGCTCGCCGACGACGGCCGGCTCACCCTGGGCGTCAGCGCGGCCGTGTCCTCCGCCGAGGGGCTCCGCGGAGCCCTGGAAGAGGCCCGGCACGCCCGCCGGGTCGCCGCGGCACGCCCGGGCCGGGTCTGCGCGGCCGGCCACCACGAGCTCGCCTCGCACGTCCTGCTGCTCCCGTTCGTCCCGGACGACGTCCGCCGCGCCTTCACGGCCCGGCTGCTGGACCCGCTGCGGGACTACGACCGCCGCCACCGGGCGGAGCTCATCCCCACGCTCGAAGCCTTCCTGGACTGCGACGGCTCGTGGACCCGCTGCGCGACGCGGCTGCACCTCCACGTCAACACGCTGAGGTACCGGGTCGGGCGAATCGAGCAGTTGACGGGGCGGGACCTTTCCCGCCTGGAGGACAAGCTCGACTTCTTCCTGGCACTGCGGATGAGCTGAGAAGATCCACCGCCTGACCGGCCGGGGGGCCGGTCGGGACCGAGTGGGGGCCGAGTCCGGGCCGGGCGGGGGTGGCTGATGATCCGTCCGGACTTTGTGAAAGAGTTCACCCGACCCCTTGGCCGAACCTGCCGATCCGTGCTCTCATTTCGCCCCAGGGCTCAACGACGTGCTGCTTGGTTGCTTTGGGGAGGGCAATGTGGCGGATACCGCCATGTCCAGTGCCGGAACTATCGGGGGAGACGACCCCCTCCAGCGGGCGATATGGCGGCTGCGCTCGCGCGGCTGTTGGACCGACGCGGCGGCCCTGCTGACGCCGCACCTGCACGATGCCGGAGCCGCCGTGCAGCGGACCGGGCTGCTGGTCGAACGCTGCCTGTTCACCGGGCAGGGCTGGGCCGAGGCCGAGGACGCGCTGCGCGTGGCCGAAGCGGTCTCCCAGGACGACGACGACCGGGGCGCGGCCGCGTGCGAGCGCGGTCACCTGGCGTACGCGGCGACCGTACTGGGCGTGCGCGACCGGGCCGACGAGGCCCGCTCCGCGCTCGGCCGTGCGGCGGCGCTGCTGTCTCCGGGGTCGCGTACCCGGCCGCTGCTGGACTTCCGGCGGGGCCTGGTCGCGGAGCACCTCGCGGACGCGCCTTCCTCCGCCCTGCCGGCGTACCGGCGGGCCCACGCGGGTGCCCTGGCCCACGGCGACGTCCTGCTCCTGTCCTTCACCTGGCGGCACCTGGCGGCGCTGGCCCTGCGGGACGGGGAGGTCGCCGAAGCCCGCAAGGGCTTCGCGGAATCCCTCCGCATCCGGGAGGACCTGGGCTTCCTGATCGGCACGGCCCCCGCCCTGGCGGCCCTGGCCGAAGCCGAACCGGAACCGGAGGCCACCCGCCTCCGCGCGGAGGCCCGCCGCCTCTTCCACCTCTTGGGCGGCATCCCCACCTGGCTGGCAGACCAACTCCACCCGACCCCTGCTCCTTCTTGACGCACCCCTGGCACGGTGCGGCCCCGGCGGGCCTCCCCGGCTTCGCGCCGCTGCGCCGGACTCCGCCCGGCGGTGGCCCGGTCGGAGCGCTCGCCACTGCCGTCCCGGCGTAGGGCCCGGTGGGCGGGTGCGGGTGGTCGGCCCTGCGGGGCGAAGTCCCCGCAGCACCCCTCGCCGCTGCGCGGGGCAAAGTCCCCTACCCGCCCT
>NZ_JBHVYI010000175.1:0-7302 GCF_042880975.1 Streptomyces sp. NPDC058289 | reverse complement strand
AGGCCGCCCACCGCACTGCTGCGGTGGGCGGCCTTCGCCGTCTGCGGGTGAGCGCCGGGCTCAGTGGAAGAAGTGCCGGGTCCCGGTGAGGTACATCGTCACGCCCGCCGCCTTCGCGGCCTCGATGACCAGCTCGTCGCGCATCGAACCGCCCGGCTGGACCACGGCCTTGATGCCGGCGGCCGTCAGGATCTCCAGCCCGTCCGCGAAGGGGAAGAAGGCGTCGGAGGCGGCGTACGAGCCCTGCGCGCGCTCGGCGCCCGCCCGCTCGACGGCCAGCTTCGCGGAGTCGACGCGGTTGACCTGGCCCATGCCGACGCCGACCGAGGCGCCGTCCTTGGCGAGCAGGATCGCGTTGGACTTCACGGCGCGGCAGGCCTTCCACGCGAAGGCGAGGTCGGCGAGCTCGTCGGCGGAGAGGGCCTCGCCGGTGGCGAGCGTCCAGTTCGCCGGGTCGTCGCCCTCGGCCTGGACGAGGTCGCTCTGCTGGAGCAGCACGCCGCCGGAGATGGGCTTGAGCTCGGCCGGCTGGTGCGGGGTGCCCTCGACCTTCAGCACGCGGATGTTCTTCTTCTTCGCCAGGACCTCGACGGCGCCCGGCTCGAAGTCGGGGGCGACAATGACCTCGGTGAAGATCTCCGCGACCTGCTCGGCGAGCTCGACGCTCACCGGGCGGTTGACGGCGATGACCCCGCCGAAGGCGGAGACCGGGTCGCAGGCGTGCGCCTTGCGGTGGGCCTCGGCGACGTCCTTGCCCACCGCGATGCCGCACGGGTTGGCGTGCTTGATGATCGCGACGCAGGGCTCTTCGTGGTCGTAGGCGGCGCGGCGGGCCGCGTCGGTGTCCACGTAGTTGTTGTAGGACATCTCCTTGCCGTGCAGCTGCTCGGCGTTGGCGAGCCCGCCCGGCCGACCGTCCGTGTACAGCGCGGCCGCCTGGTGCGGGTTCTCGCCGTAGCGGAGGGTGGACTTGCGCTCCCAGGCGCCGGCCAGGAACTCGGGGAGTACGGCAGAGTCCTCGGGGGCTTCCGGGGCGTACGCGTTCGTGAACCAGGAGGCCACGGCCACGTCGTACGCGGCGGTGTGCTGGAAGGCCTCGGCCGCGAGCCGCTTGCGGGCGGTGAGGTCGAAACCGCCGCCCTGGGCGGCGGCGAGCACGGCGTCGTAGCGCGCCGGGCTGGTGACCACGGCCACCGAGGGGTGGTTCTTGGCGGCGGCGCGGACCATCGAGGGGCCGCCGATGTCGATCTGCTCCACGCACTCGTCCGGGGTCGCACCCGACTGGACGGTCGCGAGGAAGGGGTAGAGGTTGACGATCACCAGGTCGAAGGGCTCGACGCCCAGCTCGGCGAGCTGGTTGCGGTGGTCCTCCAGGCGCAGGTCGGCGAGGATGCCGGCGTGCACGCGCGGGTGCAGGGTCTTGACCCGGCCGTCCAGGCACTCGGGGAAGCCGGTCAGCTCCTCGACCTTGGTGACGGGCACCCCGGCGGCGGCGATCTTCGAGGCGGTGGAGCCGGTCGAGACGAGCGCGACACCCGCCTCGTGCAGACCGCGGGCCAGCTCTTCCAGTCCCGTCTTGTCGTACACGCTGATGAGCGCGCGCCGGATCGGGCGCTTCGACGCGGCGAGGTCCTCGCCCTCTGCGGTCACGGTCTCTACGGTCCCTGCGGCCTCTGCGGCGGTCACTGGATTGTTACCTTTCGTCCCTCGATGCGGTAGCCGTGCCGGGCCAGGCGCCCCACGACGTCGACGAGCAGCTCGCGCTCGACTTCCTTGATCCGCTCATGGAGAGCGGCTTCGTCCTCTTCGTCCCTGACCTCGACCACACCCTGGGCGATGATCGGACCGGTGTCCACGCCCGCGTCCACGAAGTGGACGGTGCAGCCGGTGACCTTCGCGCCGTAGGCGAGGGCGTCCCGTACGCCGTGCGCACCCGGGAACGCCGGGAGGAGGGCCGGGTGGGTGTTGACGAACCGGCCGCCGAAGCGGCCGATGAACTCGGGCCCGACGATCTTCATGAACCCCGCCGAGACCACGAGGTCCGGCGCGTGCGCGTCCGTGGCCTCCGTCAGGGCGGCGTCCCACTCCGCACGGCTCGCGTACGCCTTGACCGGGCACACGAAGGTGGGGATCCCGGCCTTCTCCGCGCGCTCCAGGCCGGCGATGTTCTCGCGGTCGGCTCCCACGGCGACGACTTCGGCGCCGAAGCCCTCGGGTCCGCCGGGGTGGGCGTCGATGGCGTCGAGCAGGGCCTGGAGGTTGGTGCCGGATCCGGAGACCAGCACGACCAGGCGGGAGGCGGCCATGGGAGGCCCTTTCTCGTCGAGCGGGGGCGCCTCCCGGCGTGAACCGGGGGCGCGTCGTTCGTCTTGTGTGATCGCATGAAACTTCGGGTCCCCGCTATACGGGGGACCATACGAAGCCACCGACCGCCTGCAACGATACCGGCACACCGGACGGCCCCCGAGGGACGGGGGGACGGGTGGGCGGTAGCGTCTGGCGTACACGCCGTAAACAGGCCTCGGACGTCCCAGCGGCGTCCACGACACAGGGGATGAAACACACCCGATGCCGGACCGCCCCCAGCCCGACCGCCCGACCGACGACAACCCCTTCGCGGCGCCCCCGGAAGGCCGGCCCGATCAGCTCTGGGAGCCGCGCGCCGGCGGTGACGGCGGCGACCCGCAGAACCCCGGGTCGGGACCGGGCGCGGACCCCGGGTCGGGACCGGCTCGCTGGGACCCCACGGACCCGATCCAGCGGCGGGCGCGGTACGCGCTACTGGCCGGCATGTGGGGCTTCTTCTTCGGGGTCTTCGGCATCCCGTCGATGGGGCTGCTGCTGGGCGCGCTCGCCCTGTACTGGGGGATCAGCGCGCTGCGCGGGGTCCCGGTGAAGCCGTCCGGGGACGGGGCGCAGGGGGCACCGCGCACCACGGGCGCCTCGGGCGCCACGGCGGCGGACGTGGGTACGGGTACGGGCCGGGGTGCCGGTACGGATGCGGATGCCGGTGCCGGTGCGGCTCCCGGCGCGGCCCGGGGCGGACTGGCGGCGCTGGGCGCCGCCGCCCGGCCCCAGAGGACGGCGGCGGCGAGCGGCCTGGTGACCGCTTCGCTGGCGATCCTGCTGGCGCTGTCCTCGTACGCGGTGCAGCTCACGTACAAGGACTTCTACGTCTGCAAGCAGGACGCCCTCACCAAGCCGGCCGAGTTGCAGTGCAACGACCTGCTGCCGGACAACTTCATCGGCAAGATGCTCGAGGTCCAGCGGTAGTCGAGCGGTGGCCGAGCAGTGGCTAGTCGATCCGGGCGGCCTCCGGCTCGGGCCGGGCGGCCTGCCCCGGGTCCGTTTCCGATGCCGTTTCCGATGCCGCTGTCGGTCCCGTTTCCGGTCCCGGTGCCGGCTTCCGGCGGGTCAGGACGCGGGCTCCGGTCACCGGCGGGACGAGCGGGGACGGGCTCGGCGGCGCCGTCAGGGGCGATCCTGCCGCTACGAGGGCCCCGGGTGCGGGCGTGAGCGTCGTCGCCGGTGGCGGGTCCGCGGGCAGTGCGGGGAGCGGGATCGGGGTCAGGTCCAGCTTGAGGCCGGGCATGACCAGCACGGGACGCTTCGGCGGTGCGGACACCGGCCGGGCGGCTTCCTCCGGGACCCGGGCCGGGGGCGGCCCGTCGCCCTCCTCCGGTGTGCCGGAGAAGTCCGGGATCAGGGTGCCCGCCGCACGGCGCAGGGCCGCCCAGCGGACCTCGCGCACACCGCTGTCGTGCCAGCCGTCCTCGGAGCCCTCGCCGGCCAGGCCCTTCGCGGGCCGGTTCCGCCAGGCGTGCACGGTGACGGCCAGCGGGACCGCGAGGACCAGGGTCCAGCCCAGGGCCGCCCCGCCCGCCTGCCACCACACGGGGCCGAAGGCGGCCAGCTCCCGGGATCCGAGGGGCCCCGCCGAAGCCGCGGCGAGGGCGGCCGTCGCCAGGGCGCACACCAGGGCGCCCAGGGCCGCCGTGAGCGCGGTCTCCCCGTACGAGACGTCGCGCGCCCGGCGTACCGCGAACCAGCCCACCGCCAGCCCGGCCACCACCGGCACCGCGCCGACGGCCCAGGTCAACGGCGTGCCGGGCCCCTCCGCGGGCAGCGCCGCGAGCAGCGGGAAGCCCGGCAGCGCGGGCGAACCGTCCATGCCGAGCGGGGTCGCAGCGGCTCCGGTGCCCAGCGCGAAGCCGGGACCGAGGGCGTAGGAGGCGCCCCAGACGACGGCGTTCGGGATCAGCGCGAGGGCCAGCAGCAGCACCGCGAAGCGGCCCGACCAGACGCCGGTCAGCGCCGCGAACGAGCCCTGCACCTCCGACCCGTGCCAGGCCAGCGAGGCGCCGACCAGCAGGGCTCCGCCGCCGAGGAGCACCAGTACCCCGCCGGCGCCGGCCCGCAGCGCGAGGGCGTAGCGGGGCCGGGTGAGCCGGCCGGGCAGCTGCCCGAGCGGTCTCCCCCGGGACTCCCAGACCCCGCCGGCGGCGGCGAGGGCGGCCACGACCGGGAGGTGTCGGGCCGCGCTGAGCGGGTCGGCGGGCATCGGCCCGGAGGCGGCGTAGACGACGGCCAGGGCGCCGACCCCGAGGTAGCCGCAGAGCACGGCGGAGAACACCACGCCCGCGGGCAGCGGCTCCGCGCCCCGGTCCTCTTGCGCGGCGCTGCCCAGCCGGGCGGCCCGCCGGATGAGCAGGGCGGGCAGGGCCACCAGCAGCAACGGGGTCAGGCCGACGGGGGCGGGCACCCCGGAGAGGGTCTCGTAGCGGACGAGTTCGGTTCCGTGGGCGAGCAGCCAGAGGCCCGCGGCGAGGTGCAGGGCGCCGCCGGGGCCGCTGTCGGGGTAGGGGGAGCTGATCCACAGCACGATGACGAGCACGGCGAGGAAACCGAGCCCCAGCACTGCGGCGACGGCGCCACCCACGACACACGCGGCGGCCGCCGGTGAACGGCGCCGTACGGGGGCCCTTGGGGGCGTGGGCAACGAGGTCCCGCGTTCGGTCACTTGGGTCACCCCGCCATGGTGCCAACGACACGCGCTATGGGCGGGTAACAGGCGAATGACCGTGGTGTCGCTCAATATACGTTTATGTACTTTTTCGGTCAGGGCGTCCGGGTCGCGGGGAGTGTGGCATGACACAAAGCGTCACGGAGCTGGGCCTCCCCACCCCGAAGGAACGCCGACGCCTGCGCGAAGAGGCCGACCTGACGCACGAAGAGGTCGCGGCGGCAGTGGGCGTCACCCCGAACACGGTCCGCTCCTGGGAGACCGGCCGCACCAACCCCCGGGGCCGCAAGCTGGAGGCCTACTCCAAGCTCCTGACCCGGCTGTCCGCGGACGAGTCCGCGGACTCCGCCCCCTCGGGCCCCACGGCCCGGGCCGACGGCTCGGCGTCCCCGGACGGCCCGGACCGGGGCAAGGGCACGGGTTCCTCCTCGGGTTCCGCCTCGGGTTCCGCCGCGGCAGCCCCCGCGGGCAGCCCGGATCGCGGAGACCGTCCGGACGGCACCGGGGCGGCAGCGGTCGCCGACGGTACGTCCACCCGGCCCCTGCGGCCCGCCTGGGCCAACGGCACCGCCACACCACGGGCCGATGCTCCCGTCGTCGGGGCGTCAGCACTCGGCGCGTCCGCCGCAACCGGCCCCGCCGGGGCGGATGCGGACGCGGCGTCAGCCCGGGGCACCGCGCCCGACAGTCGGCTCGACAGCGCCGCGGAGGACGCCTCCGAGGACGCAGCCGAGGACGCCGGGGCGGCAACCGGCGCCGCTCCCGCGGATGCGGACACGGCGCCGGCCGACGACGCCCCCGAGGGCCGGTTCGGGCTGCGCCTGATGCGCGGACTCACCCGGCCCGTCGGCGCGCAGACCCGGCCCAAGGCCGCCGTCAAGCGCGCCGCGAAGCCCCCCGTCGGGATGCCCCGGCACGAGGCCAAGTCCACGGTCAAGGCCGGGGCCGCCACGGGCGGCCACGGCGGAGGCGGCCGCGCAGCCCTCCGCCCCGGCAGCCCCCTCCCCCCGGGCGCGGGTACGGACACCGCTACGGACACCGGTACGGAGACGGCCCCTGACACCGGCTCGGACGCCGGAGCGCACTCCAGGCCGCGCTCCGGGAAGGCCGCCGAAGCGGGCTCCGAAGCCGCCACCCGGACGGGCGCCACCGGGGCAGACTCCGCGCCCGGATCCGGCGCGGACCCCGCGTCAGCAGCCGCGAAGGCCGCAGGGCCTGACGCCGCGTCGGACTCGACATCGAACTCTGCGCCGAACTCCACGCCGGCCGGCAAGGCCGCCGCAGGACCGGCCGAACCCGAGGGAGACCCCGGCAAGCCGGACGACCCGGCGGGGGAAGCCCGTACCGCCCCCCAGGACGCGCCCGGCGAGGACACCGCCCCGACGCCGTCGGCGATCGACGCCTTCGAGGCCCTCTACGACCGCACCGCCCCCGCCCTGACCCGCCAGGCCTACCTCCTCACCGGCCGCCACACCCTCTCCTGCGAGGCCGTGGAGCACGCCTTCCAGCAGGCGTGGGAGCGCTGGCCCGAGGTCGCCACCGACCCCGATCCGGTCGGGTGGGTGCGCGCGGCGACGTACGAGTACGCGCTCTCCCCGTGGCACCGGTTCCGGCGGGCCCACCGGCACCCCGAGGAGCCCCCGGCCGACCCCGCGGACCGCATCCTCCTGGACGCGATGCTCTCGCTGCCCCCGGCCCACCGCCGCACCGTGCTGCTCTACGACGGCGTCGGGCTGGACCTCCCCGACACCGCCGCCGAGACCGAGGCGTCCACGCCGACCGCCGGCAGGCGGCTCGTCAACGCGCACGCCGACCTCGCCGACCAGCTCCCCGAACTGGACGGCGTACCGCCCGCGAAGCAGTCCGCGGTGCTGCGCGAGCGGCTCGGCACGCTGCGGCCCGCGGTCCGGCTCGAGCCGCGTGCGGCAGCCGCCGTACGGGTGTCCGGCGAGCACCGCAACCGGCGGTGGATGCGTGCGGTGGTCGGGGTGACGGCCGTCATCGCCGCCGCGACCGCCTACACCTGGGTGACCGCTCCGACCGAGTACGAGCCTCCGCGCGCCCCCGGCGCGAGCGTGTCGGGCGTGCCCCCGCACAGCGGCCCGCAGCAGCTCACGGACGAGGGCCGGCAGCTCCACGACAAGCTGCTGTCCGATCCGTCGGCCGGCCCCTCCCGGATCGCACCGAGCCTCGAATAGCGGCCCGGCCGGACGATCCGCGTCCCCGCGTCCCCGCGTACGAAAACGGGCGTGGCCCGCACCCCTCACAGGGTGCGGGCC
>NZ_JBHVYI010000174.1:0-7346 GCF_042880975.1 Streptomyces sp. NPDC058289 | reverse complement strand
CCTGGAGGCGGGCCCGCGCGGGGTGCGCCGGGCCGGTGTGTCGGCGTTCGGCATCAGCGGCACCAACGCGCACGTCATCGTCGAGGAGGCGCCGGCGGTCGTCGAGGCCGCCGAGGTGGTCGAGGCCGCCGCGGCCAGGGCGACGCAGGCCGCGAGCAAGTCGCGGAGCCTGGCCGGACAGGCAGCCGCCCCGCCCGCACGGCGCGCGACGCGGCCAACAGCGCAGCCGATCACGCCGAGAGGGCGGCCGCGGCCGCTGTGGAAGCGGCGAACCATGCCGGCCAGGCGGTGGACTACGCCAACCGGTCGACGGCAGCCGCCAACGCGGCCCTCGAGGCCGCGGGCAAGGCCGCCGACGCCGTCGCCAAGGCGAGCGAGGTCGAGCAGGCGGCCCGTGAGGCCGAGTCCGCCAGACTGGACGAGGAGACCGCCGAGGCGATCGAACAGGCGCGGGTCGGGGCGACGGCAGAGACGGGCCGGCTCGAACGGCTCAACCGGGAGCGGACGCAGGAAGCCCGCCTGGACGCGGAGCTGCTCGCGCTCATCGGCGCCGCCGAGTCGGCGTTGAAGGACGGCCGGACCGCGGGGGCCGTGACGGCCGGCCGCAAGGCGGCGGTCCGGCTCATCGAGCGGGCGGGCACGTGGACCCGCACGGCCGCGGAGTTCGCGCTGGCCGGCTCGGACGAGGACGTCGCCCACTGGATCGACGCCGACCGCGTCATAGCCCTGCGGCAGGACAACGCCGAGAACGTCGCGGCGACGGCGGCGGTCTCGACCCAGAAGGTGGCCCTGGCGGCCGCAGCGGTGCTGAAGACCGAGGACGCAGCGAAGATCAGGACCTTCCTCGAGAGCGGGGCGATCGAGGCGGCCAAGGAGGACAACCGGGTCGAGGTGACCACGGTCCTGGCCGACGACGACACCGGTCCCGCCGTGCGGCGTGCGGCCGAGGCCGCGCTGGAGAAGGGCACCGCCGAGGCCCTGCACGCCTTCCTGCACGTCGAGCGTGCCGCAGCCGTCCGTGAGGACGACCGTGTGAAGGCCACCACCCTCCTGGTCACGGGAGGCCCCTACGCGAAGGCGGCCGCCAAGGTTGCGCTCGAAGGCGACACGGACATGCTGCGCCAGTTCATCGGGACCACGCAGTACGAGTTCGCGAGGATCGACCACGACCGCGCCACGCACATCAGCGCGGTCCGCGCGATGATCGCGGGTGCGGCCAAGGTCGCCCAGGAAGCGCAGGAGAACGCGGCACGGGCCTCGGAGGCGGCGGCCCTCGCGCGCAACGCCGCCGAGAAGGCGGCCGAGTGGGCCCAACTCGCCAAGGGCTACGCGGCCGACGCCAAGCGGTCCGGCGACGAAGCACGCAGGAACGCCGAAGCCGCCGAAGGATCCGCGGCAGCCGCCGCGCGGTCCGCCGAGACCGCCGCACTGGCTGCCGCGGCGGCACGCAAGTCGGGCAACGTGGCGCGCCAGGCGGCGACACGGGCCGTACAGTCCGCCACCGTCGCCGCGGACTACGCCGCCACTGCCGCGGCCGCGGCCGTAGTCGCCCGAGTGGCGGCGCTCGCGGCCGGCATGAACGTCCTCGCCGCCGCTCGGGCCGCGTTCGATGCCAAGGTCCTCGTCATAGACGCCGCGCTCCGCGAGGCGGCCCAGAAGGCACTGGACAACGCGACCGTTCCGATCAAGCCACAGGAAAACGGTCTTCCGGACGGCGCCGAGAGCTGTCTTACGCCGTTCGGCAAGCCGATCGAATCCGACAACAGCACCAACCCGTGGGAGCTGGGCCGGGACTGGTTGCTCGGAACCGGTCCCAAGGCGCAGTGCTTCGGTCCGGACGACGAGTTCACCACCCTCTACCGTGACCACGAGTTCACGAAGCAGGCCGTCGCCTACTTCCGCCGCCCGCACCCAGAGCGGGGACTACGAGCTGGGTCACACCTACATGTACGACTACCAGCTCGGCGGCTTCGACGGCATCGAGAAGTACGGCCGGGACTACGGGGCTCTCGCCACCGCCGGTCTCACCGGAAACCTCGCGTACACGTTCCTGGGCTCGCCTTACGTCAGGATGACCCCCATCCGCAAGAACGACGACGGCTCCGTCGTGTGGCGCTACACCGCCTTCAACGAGTCGGACGTCGAGTCCGCGACCCACCCGCCGGTCATCGGGTACACGAAGGTGTGGAGCAAGACCGTCGGTTCACTCTTCAACAAGATCATCGGCGACTCCGGACCGATGTCCCCCAAGACCCAGGTCATCGAGTTCAACGTCACGCTGGGACCGTGATCCGCAGGACGGTCTCTCTGCAGGGGACGCGCCCACAAAGCCCTTTTCTCATAAGGCACTTGAACCAAATGAGGCAGTAGAGGAGTTCCCCTGCCGACTCCTGATATCTCTCGACTTCTAGGACTGCGATGAAGCCACGCAGCACGCTCGTACGCATTCTGGCCATGGCGACCGCAGCCGGCGCCCTGGCCTGGGCCGTGACGGCCGGGAACCAGCCTTCCCATGCCGCCACCGGACCCGTCGCCGACGCGGGACCCGGATATGCCGTCGAGGACTACGGCTACCCGAATGCCGACAAGATCCTCGCCGAGAAGGGCATCCTCCTCAAATGCGGCGACGGCTACATCGTGCTCGCCGACTGTGCGAGCGAGCAGAACCTCCTGAGATTCCTCGCCCGCGATCGGGCGGACGTGTGCTTCAAGGTCACCGGCGAAAAGGGCTACCTCGCCCTTGAACTCGAGTCGGTGCACGGGGTGCGAACCAGCGATGTCAGCACCACTCACCTCGAGATGACCGCCGAGAACGACCGTGTCACGTACGACATCCCTGCGAAGACGTGGGAAGGAGTCGGCGAGTCCGCCGACGGTCGCGAGCACACGCTGGTCGAGATCCGAACCACCAAGTAGCCCGCGCCTTGCGGCACAGGATCGCAAGGCCGATCACCGGTCCCGCGCAGCACGACCGGAATCCGGCGCATTCGGTCACCGACACCTTTCCCCAGTAAGGAAACCGCACATGTCTGCACTCCATCCGCGCACCGCCCGGATATCGGGCCTGCTCGTCACCGCGACCGCGGTCGTCGGAGGCCTCGTCCCCGTCGGCGTCGCCCGAGCCGTCTCCGGCCCGGAGGCGGCGGCCGGCCGGCACCCCTCCGTCGTCGAGCTGAGCATCGGCGACGAAGCGAACAGCCGCGGTTGCACCGGCGCCCTGGTCGACGACTCCTGGGTCCTGACCGCCGCAAGCTGCTTCGCCGCGACGGCCGGTGCTGCGGTGCCGGCCGGTGCGCCCGCGCTGAAGACCACCATGACCCTCGCCGACGGCAGGCGCGTAGAGGTCGTCGAGCTGGTCCCGCGCACCGACCGGGACGTCGTCCTGGCCCGCCTTGCCGCTCCCGCCGCCGGCATCGCGGGCGTCAAGCAGGCGGGCACCGTCCCCGCAGCCGGCGTCGATCTGACCGCCGTGGGCTTCGGGCGGACCAGGACCGAGTGGGTGCCCGGCAAGCTCCACACCGGCGCCTTCACCCTCAACAGCTCCGACGCCACCACCCTGACCATCACGGGGAAGGGCGCCGACGCCATCTGCAAGGGCGACACGGGCGGCCCGCTACTGAACGCGGCCGGAGAGCTGGTCGGCGTCAACAGCCGCTCCTGGCAGGGTGGTTGTCTGGGCATGGACCCGACCGAAACGCGTACCGGCGCCGTCTCCGCCCGCACCGACGACCTCGGCAGCTGGATCAAGGAGACGACTCGACGCGTGCTGCGTGACGTGAACGGCGACGGTCGTTCCGATGCGGTCATGGTCTACCACCACGCCAACACCGCCATCGGCTTCTACAGCTCACTCACCAAGCCCGACGGCGGCTTCGACGACTTCACCGTCGGCTACACCGTCCCCGCCAGCGCCGGCTGGGACTGGAACGCCATCCAACTCCCCTGACTCCCCCGGCCGGACTCGGCTCCTCGTGGACGAGACGAGGGGCCGAGGGGCCGAGGGGCCATGTGTGCCACGCCGGGTGGACCGGGGGTGATTTTCGTCAGCCGGGTCACCAGCACGTGCGGGTGATCCGCGCGCAGCGGAAACCACCACCTGAGCGGCGCCGGGGCCGGAGCGGGGCCCGCCGCAGGGGCGGGGCCTTCGCCACAGTGGGCGGCGGCGCCCACGGATCGCGGACCTCGACGGCCCCGACCCTCACGGACCGTGGCGGCTCAGCCGGTGACTGCGATGCGTCCCTCCAGGCCGGTGCCGGAGAGGTGCCCGTCTGCTTCCACACGGTGGAACCGTCGGGCCGGAAGTAATAGCGGACCTTCCGGCCGGCGTACGGCACGAACCCCTCGGTGGGGGTGTAGTGGTCCAGGACCGCGGCGACGTACAGCGGCCGCCCCTTGGCCACCGGACGCGGCCCGAAGCGCTCACCGGCGATCTGCGTCTGGGCGCGCGTCTGGCGGAGCACCTTTTTGCCCGTGCCGGGGCCGATGTCGGAGGTGCCCGGCGTGTACACCCGCCATCCGTCGGACGGGTACTTGCTGCTCGGTGTGGTCACCTTCACGGTGAACGTCTTGTTGTAGGGCACGGTGAAGGACTGGCGGGTGACCCGGTCAGAGGGTGCCGGGCTCCCGCATCGCCGGGGTACAGGCTGCTCCCCCACACCAGCCGGTTGCCGACGAGGCCGGGCCGGTCCCGTGTGGCCAGCGCCGGGTACTCCAGCAGGTCGGCGGCCTCTTCCAGGTAGATGGTCAGGGTGTCGGCCTGGTCGCAGGCCCTGTTTCCGGGCCGCCGGGCCGCCGCGAGCCCGGACGTTCCGTCAGGGGGCCGTGGAGCACGCCTCCGTGTTCCGCCGAGCCGACCGGGCAGCGCCTTCCTCACGGGTCGTGACCAAGGGAATTCGGCAGGTAGTAATTAGGTGAATCCTTGACTGAATTCCCGTCAATAGGACTCCATTTGTTATCTCGATTAGATAACGACTGCCCTCTATAAGGCCTGGACCAATACCGCACGACGCGCGTAACTCACCTTATTTTATTGACTCTTGAGTGTTCATCAGATCCGACGAACAGGTAACGGAACGATTTCTCGAACCACGCCCCTCTTTGTCCGAATTCTCCGCCGCATTCGTCTGGCAGGCTTCTGCGCACCCACTCATCCGACGTTCATTTGAGGTGCCCATGACAGCAGGACGACGCAGACGGCGCGAACACCGCCGCAAGCCGCGGCGGTTGATGCTCCTCACCGCCGCCATGGTCTCGACCGCGGTGATCGCCGCCGGCATCGCCTACTCCGGCCTGGGCGATGGCGCCCAGGCCGTGTCCGTACAAGCCGGTACGGAGGCCGCCGCACCGGCCGCCGCGCCCGCACGGGACCAGGAACCCGAACCCCTCGCGGCCGCCCCCGCCAACGAGAGCGCGCGCGGCATGGTCTACGACGGCCTCGCCCCCGCGCCGAAGGGCGACCGGTGTGCCGGCGTCTACCGAACCGGCGCGGGTCTGTGTACCCACGGTCCCGACGCCCCGCCCAAGGGCGTCGACATAACGAAGGACATCGCGCCCGCCGTCAAGGCCTCGTCGCCGGCAGCCGACCCGGCCCGCCCCGCCGCCGACGACCCGGCGGCGGGCGAAGGCGGCGGGCGTCCTCAGGACGCGCCCGCGGCCGACGCCGACGGCGCAGCCGACAAGTCCGCAGCGCCCGCGCCCTCGGCCGCCGGCCAGGCCGTCGCCGCCGGCCCCGCGGGCCAGACCGTCCAGTGCGACGGAGACGGCAGCACGGGCAACCGCGTCCAGGTCGTGTACGTCCACGGCCCCGGCCGTGACCGCTACTCCGAGTACGTGGCATCGTTCCGCAAATGGGCGGCCGACGCCGACCTCATCTACGCCGCCAGCGCCCAGGAGACCGGCGGGGTCCGGCACATCCGCTACGTGACGGCCGTCGACTGCACCCCGACCGTGCTCAACATCGAGCTCCCGGACTCCGCGCTCGCGGAGTTCAGCGCGACCAACGCCGCGCTCGCCGGCAAGGGGCTCGACCGTCGCGACCGCAAGTACATGATCTTCGCGGACACCCAGGTCTATTGCGGCATAGGAACCTTCAACGGCGACGAGCGGCCCGGCCAGGCCAACATCAGCAACTTCGGTCCCTCGTACGGACGTACGGACTCCGGCTGTTGGGGCGGCCACACCGCGGCGCACGAACTCGGCCACAACCTGGGCGCGGTCAACAACAGCGCCCCGAACACCAGCCGCGGCGCGCACTGCACCGACGAGTTCGACGTCATGTGCTACTCGGACACCCCGTACTACCCGCAGATGCGCAACGTCTGCACCAACCAGGCCTCCGAGAACATCCTGGACTGCAACCACGACGACTACTTCCACACCAGCCCCAAGGCCGGCAGTTACCTGGCCACGCACTGGAACATCGCCGACAACCAGTTCCTGATGAAGAACAAGGGCGGCGGCGGCACCGACCCCGGTCCGAACCCGAGCCCCTCGCCGACCAAGAAGCCGACTCCCGGCCCGACCAAGAAGCCCACGGGTGGACCGGCCGTGACGGTGGGCCAGATCCAGTCGGACTCCGCCGTCGTGAGCTGGCCCAAGGTCGAGGGAGCAGCCTGGTACCAGGTCCTGCTGAACGGCAAGCACCTGGGCTGGGTCCAGTCCCCGGTGCTGCGCGTCTACAACCTCCGGGCCGACACCTCCTACACGGTCGCCGTCTCCGTCCGCGACAGCGCCGACCGGGACAGCGGAGCCGGCAAGGCTGCGTCCTTCCGTACGAAGGGTACGGGCGGCGGCGCGACCACCCCCGGGACCCGGTACCTGCTCGGGAACGGCAGCACGGGCATGGCCGCCGAGGTGTGGGGCGGTCGCAGCGCCGACGGCACCGTGCTCGTCGGGGCGCGCTCCAACGGGTACGCGCAGCAGCAGTGGTACTTCGACGACGCGGGCAGCGGACTGGTCCGCATCCGCTCCGCGGTCTCCGGCAAGTGCCTGCAGCCAGGCGGTACTCCCGCCGCGGGCATGTGGGTCGCGCAGCAGCCCTGCGGCCGCGCCGGCGCGCAGAGCTGGAAGCTGACCACCCGCGGTGGCGCGGTGAGCGTCACCGACCCGAGCGGCGGCTTCGCGCTGACCGTGAGCAACCGGCCCTACTACGGGAACTGGCTGCTCGACCTCCAGCGCGCGGACGGCCGGGCCCCACAGGTCTGGACCGTGCAGAAGGTCGGCTGACCCGACACCCCCCCTGAAGTCCGCTCCGGGGGGGGGCCCCCGCGCGCCGCCCGCCCCCCCCCCCGAAAAACACCCCCAGCCACCCCCCCAAAGCAAAAAAAAAAAATAAAAAAGCGCGAAGA
>NZ_JBHVYI010000173.1:0-7719 GCF_042880975.1 Streptomyces sp. NPDC058289 | reverse complement strand
GGCCCGATGGGCCCGCCCCCCTTCCCCGTTCAGCCCGCTGCAGGCGGCGCGCGCTACGCGCTCAGCGGGAACTGCTCGCCCAGCTCGCGGAAGACCGCGCCGTTGTAGTCGAAGGCGCGCTTGCACTCGTCGATGATGCGCTGCTTCTCCAGATCGTCCGCGGCGATCGTGTCCAGCAGTTCGCGGTAGGCCCGCTTGAAGGCGGCCGGGTTGGAGATGTCCGCGAAGACGTAGAAGCGCACGCCGTCGCCCTTGCGCTCGAAGCCCCAGGTCCGCTCCGCCTTGTCGCGGATGATCTGGCCGCCGGAGAGGTCGCCCAGGTAGCGGGTGTAGTGATGGGCCACGTACCCGCCCGGCCAGGAGGCGGCGCACTCGGCCACGCGGGCCGCGTAGGCCTCGGTGGCGGGCAGCGCGACCAGGGTCTCGCGCCATGCGGGACCCCGCAGATGGGCCAGGTCCCGCTCGATCGCGGCGAGGCGCATCAGCTCGGGCTGTATGAACGGGCCGGCCACGGCGTCGTCCTCGAGGGCCTCCGCGGCGTCCTCCAGGGCCCTGTACACGAACCACAGCTGCTCGGTGTAGCGCGTGTACGCGTCCACTCCGAGCCGGCCGCCGAGCAGGTCGCTCATGAACGTCGAGGTCTCCGCCTCGGTGTGCTGCTCGTGCGAGGCGACACGGATGACGGTGGAGAAGGCGTCCAAGGCGGACCTCCGAGAAATCGGAAGAAAAGGGGAGCCGGGCGTGGCGGCCGTGCCGCCACACCCGATCCTCCTACTTAGGCTTACCTAAGTCAATGTGTTCCCGACGCCTTGTCGGTAAAAACCTCCGCGAGGTGATTTCCTCGGTCCACGGTCAGGGGAGCGTCAGGATCTCCGCCCCGGTGTCCGTGACCACCAGTGTGTGCTCGAACTGCGCGGTCCGCTTCCGGTCCTTCGTGACCACCGTCCAGCCGTCCTCCCACATGTCGTACTCGTGGGTGCCCAGGGTCAGCATCGGCTCGATGGTGAAGGTCATCCCGGGCTCGATGACGGTGGTGGCGTGCGGGCTGTCGTAGTGCGGGACGATCAGACCGGAGTGGAAGGACGAGTTGATCCCGTGACCGGTGAAGTCCCGGACGACGCCGTAGCCGAAGCGCTTCGCGTACGACTCGATGACCCGGCCGATGATGTTGATCTGCCGGCCCGGCCTGACGGCCTTGATGGCCCGGTTCAGGGCCTCGCGGGTGCGCTCCACGAGCAGCCGCGACTCCTCGTCCACGTCCCCGCACAGGTACGTGGCGTTGTTGTCGCCGTGCACCCCGCCGATGTAGGCGGTCACGTCGAGGTTGACGATGTCGCCGTCCCGCAGGACGGTCGAGTCGGGGATCCCGTGGCAGATGACCTCGTTGAGCGAGGAACACAGGGACTTGGGGAAACCGCGGTAGCCCAGCGTCGAGGGGTAGGCACCGTGGTCGCACATGTACTCGTGGGCGACCCGGTCCAGCTCGTCGGTGGTCACCCCCGGCGCGATCAGCTTGGCGGCCTCTTCCATCGCCTGGGCGGCGATCCGGCCGGCGATGCGCATGGCCTCGATGGTCTCGGGCGTCTGCACCTCCGGTCCGGTGTACGGAGTGGGCGCGGGCTTGCCCACGTACTCGGGCCGGCGGATGTTTCCGGGAACGGAACGGACGGGAGTGAGCTCGCCTGGTACGAGCAGCGACTGGCCAGACATACGAGCGAGTGTATCGAGCGGGTATGGGGCAGCATGGCGACAGAGAGAGGAGCCTGACGATGGCCCTGTTCAAGAAGCGCCAGGTGGGCAAACCCGGCGAGTGGTACTACTGCCTGGTCCACAAGAAGGTCGAGGAAGGCCCCGAGTGCCCGGCGAAGGACCGTTTCGGCCCCTACGCGACACCCGAAGAGGCGAACCACGCGATGGAGACGGCGCAGGAGCGCAATCTCGAATGGCAGAACGACCCCAAGTGGAACGACAAGACACGCGAGACCGAAGAGGGCACCGGTACCCCGTAGCTACCAGCGGCTGGGCGGCGGCGCGGCCAGCTGGTCGGCCAGCCGCGCCAGCCGGTCCCGGAACCGCCTCGGCCCGCGCTGCACCGGCAGGCTGTTCTCCCCGGCCGCCGCGCTGACCAGGTGCTGCACGGTGTCCAGGTCCAGCTCGGCGGCCCCGTCCGGTACGGACAGCACCTCGTGCGCGAGCGTCCCGAGATCCGCGTCCCCGCCGTCCAGGGACAGTACGGTCGCTCCCGCGCGCCGGGCGTCGTGCACCCGCTCCAGCAGCCCGTCCCCGGGCTGCTCCGGAGCCACCACCAGCAGGGTGTGACCGCGCCGGGCCGCCTCCAGCCGGCTCAGGCCGACCGACAGGTGCGGGGCGTCACCGGGCAGCACCCGGTGGCGTACGAGCGTGGGCGCCAGCTCCGGCAGCCCCGACCAGGCGGCCTCGTCGACCAGGTGCGCCGCCAGGTGCCAGGGCTCGTACTGCTCGGTCCCGACCAACAGCAGGTTCCCGCCGGCCGGTACGACCGACCGGCGCAGCGTCCCGGCGAACCGGCGCGCGGCGCCGGGCCACTCCGTACCGGCGAGCACCTCGCGCAGCAGCGCGACTCTCACGGCGTCCATATCGGCATCCTGCCGCATGGAAGGGACAAACGGGAGCCGTTCCCCCCATCTCCCACCCCACCTCCGCCCCACCCCGCGCGCACTTCGGCATCTCCTGCCTACTTGGGCATCTCACAGCGTCCGCGCATTCGCCCCTGACGATCTCGCGGCTACCCTCGCCCCCATGACCTCCACAGACAGCACGCAGCAGCCCGCGAAGGCCCCCGCCAAGGACCCGTGGGACCTTCCCGACGTCTCCGGCCTCGTCGTAGGCGTCCTCGGCGGCACCGGCGACCAGGGCCGGGGCCTGGCCTACCGGCTCGCCCGCGCCGGCCAGAAGGTGATCATCGGATCCCGTGCCGCCGACCGCGCGCGGACCGCCGCCGACGAGCTCGGCCTCGGGGTGGAGGGCGCGGACAACGCCGAGTGCGCGCGCCGCAGCGACATCGTGATCATCGCGGTGCCGTGGGAGGGCCACGCCAAAACCCTGGAATCGCTGCGCGAGGACCTCGCCGGCAAGCTCGTTGTCGACTGCGTCAACCCGCTCGGCTTCGACAAGCAGGGCGCGTACGCCCTCCAGGTCGAAGAGGGCAGCGCGGCCCAGCAGGCCGCCGCCCTCCTGCCGGACTCCCGCGTCACGGCGGCCTTCCACCACCTCTCGGCGGTGCTCCTCCAGGACGAGTCGATCGCCGAGATCGACACCGACGTGATGGTCCTCGGCGAGGTCCGCGCCGACACCGACATCGTGCAGGCCCTCGCCGGCCGGATCCCGGGCATGCGCGGCGTCTTCGCGGGCCGCCTGCGCAACGCCCACCAGGTGGAATCCTTGGTGGCCAACCTCATCTCCACCAACCGCCGCTACAAGGCCCACGCGGGCCTGCGCATCACGGACGTCTGATCCACCCGGGCCACCCGTCCCGCCGCCCCTCCACGGGGCCGGCGGACCGGGTGGCCCCGGACCAGCTCAGCCGCGCCGCCCGCCGCGCCCCTCGACGGGGCCCAGCTGCGCCACCACACCGTGGTAGAAGCGCTCCACGGCATCGTCCACGCTGCGGATGAACCCGGACTCCGTGTTCCCCCGCGTACTCCCCATCCCCTTGAGCAGCGACAGCCGGAAACCGACGACGGCCGAACCGTCCGCGGGCAGCAGATCGCCCGGCTCGGGCCGCAGCCGCTCCAGCGTCCCGCGCGGCCCGCTCCCCGGCCCGGAGCCCGTTCCTGCCTCGAGGAGACTCTCCACGTGCAGGTCCGCCGGAGCACCTTCGAGCAGCTTCAGCAGCCGCTTCACCATCACCAGCGGGTACGCACCCTCCGGGGCCGGCACGTCGACGGACGTCCGCACCTTGGAGGTCCTGAGGTCGGCGCTCACCGCGATGACACTGCTGGTCCCGTCGACGCGCAGCTCCGCGGAGAGCTTCCCGTCCGCGCACAGCCGGTCCGCCGCCGCGACCCGCCGGGCCTGCGGATCACTGCCCCGCCGGGCCCGCTGCACCGGCAGCGCCTTCTGCCCGAGCTCCCCGCCGAGACGCAGACAGACCTGGCGGATCAGCCGCTCCCAGCTCTCCACCACCTCCACGGTCCGGACGTCCCCGTGGCCGAGGGTCTCGTCCTCGATGCCCTTGCGCACGGGCACCCAGGCGGCGCCCATGTTCTGGAACCCGTGGCAGCCGGACTGCTCGTGCCGCAGGTACTCCAGCAGTTCCTGGAGGAGCCAGGCGTGCGCGGCGTTGCCCACGCCCTCGTGGCGGATCAGCAGCTGTGCCTGGTGGGCGACCTCGGCCCAGGACAGGTGCCAGAGGCTGACCTTGTGCTTGCGCCGCCCGTCGACCTTCACCTCCACCATGGGGCGGCCCTCCAGGGCCACGTCGTTGGAGAGGGTGATCACGGCCTCGTAGCCGCGGCGCGCGGCGATGTCCATGTACGCCTGTACCTGCTCCGCCTTGAGCGGGTTGCCGTTCGTCTTCGTCTCCACGAGCGCCGTCCACAGCTTGCCCGCGCGCTCCACCCGGATCACCCCGTCGGGGCGCCGCGGAGTGTCCCCGTGGGGGAGCGAGACCTCCGTGAAGGTCTGCATCCGGCCGGCGGGCGCGCCGAACCCGGCGGTGAGGCGGCGGCCGAACTCCGGGACCTGTGCCATGACCGACAGCAGGACCGAGGTGGCGCGCACCTCCCGCTCCCGGTCGCTCTTGAGGGAGGGGACGGGGAACAGGCGGGCCTGGCTCCAGGACTCGTTCTCGGCGAGGGACTTCTTGGCCACCTTGGGCAGGGTGACCTTCTTCCTGGTCGTACGGGGACTCCGGCCGCGGGTCTGCGCCGGTACGGCGCCCGGGGCGGCCTCCTCGGCGGGCGCGGACCGGGGTGCGGGCTCGGCGAGGGGTTCGGCGACGGGCACGGCGGCCGGGGCGTCCGCCGCGGCGACGGCCGATCCCTCGGCTCCCTCGGCTCCCTCAGGTCCCTGGGGTCCCTCGGGTCCCTGGGGTCCCTCGGATTCCTCGGATTCCTCCAGCACCGGGATGCCGAAGTCCGTGGCCAGTCCCGCGAGGCCGGTCTCGTACCCCTGGCCGACCGCGCGGAACTTCCACTCCTCGCCCCGGCGGTACAGCTCGCCGAAGATGAAGGCCGTCTCCACGCCCGCGTCGTCGATGGAGTAGCCGACCAGCGGTTCCCCGGAGCGGTCCGCGACCGTCATCCGCAGGTCGTCGAGGTCTCCGAAGCGCGCGCCGGCGTACCGGCTGGCCGCCACGACGATCCGCGCGACCCGCTCCGGTACCGCGGTCAGGTCCACGCTGATGCGGTCCTCGTCGCCGTTGTCGGTCGGCACCTTGCCCAGCAGCTGCACGCTCCCGTCGGCGGCCGCCGGGTTGTTGTAGAAGTAGAAGTCGTTCTCGTCGCGGACCTTGCCGTTCTCGTCCAGCAGCAGCACCGAGACGTCGGCGTCGCCGGCCCCCGAAGCGCTGCTCCAGCCCAGGCTCACGACGACCGCCCCGGCGTCCTCGCTGAGGGCGGTCAGGCTGACGTTCGCGCCCTTCGGGATCTCCTGCATGTGTTCCCCCCGGTCCTTCCGCACCCCCGTGCGCGGTGCGTCTCGGGCGAACCGTAGCGGCGGGAGGAGGAAAAGATCACGGGATGGCGGAAATCGGCCCGACGGGAGCACGCCGGGGCATGGGGGACACTGGAAGGGCTTGAACCGCTTCAGTGCCCCCGAGGAGCCTCCGTCATGCCCCGCCTTGCCGTGTTCGCCGTCGTTCTCTGCGTCCTCGCCACTGCCGCCGCCGTGGTCTCCTTCGTCGAGGGCAGCCTGCTCGGGATCGTGTGGGTGCTGATGGCGGGCATCACGTCGAACATGGCGTGGTTCTACGTGCGCAAGGCGAAGATCGAGAAGGCCGCGGCGGCGGCCCGCACCGCGGGCTGATCTCCTGAGTCTTGAGTTCTGCGTTCCGGCGGCCCCCGGTCGGTGACGGATGAGCAGGTGGCCGCGGTGGTCACCAGGGCGCTGGAGTCCACTCCGAAGAACGCGACGCACTGGTCGACGCGGTCGATGGCCAGGGAAATGGGCCCGTCCCAGTCCTCGATGTCAAGGGTCTGGCGGGCGTCCTGACCCGCCGAGCGGGCGCTGGTGTTCTGCGTGAACGAGAAGTCGCAGATCCAGGCCCCGGACCGGTCTCAGCCGGTGCTGCCGATGATGCCAGGGGTCCCGGAGCGGTCAACGCACGACCACGTCCGCACCGGCACAACCACCCTGTTTGCTGCCCTCAACGTGGCGCGCGGCCCGTCGGATCCGTAGATCAGAGAGGGCTGCGGTCCGGGGGTGCCGGGGCCGGGTTCGGAGCCGGGTTCGGGACTGGGCCCGGGTTTTCCCGGCTCGGTCCCGGGACCGGGGCAGGGGCAGGGGGCTTCGGAGGAGCCGGGGTGGGGGCGGGGGTCGGTTCGTCGGGCTTGTGCTCGCAGTACACCTTGCCTTGGTAGAACTTCCAGCCCGGCATGTTCTCCACGTCCCGGGGCTTGCTGGTCTTCTTGCCCTCCTTCGGGGACTTGCTGCCGCGATGATCCTCATCGGCTTCGTTCTTGTGGTCGCCCATCGCACGGCCGGCGTGAGCCGTTGCGGTCACGGTGACCTCGCCGGTGTGCGGCATGGCCGGAGTGGCGGACGCACCGGTCGGCAGCAGCGCGGCCCCTCCGACGAAAGCGGCCGAACCGGCGAAGATCGCAAACCGCTGCTTCCGAAACGTGCGAGCCATGAGAATGCTCCTTTCAAAGAGAAAGGCGAACCGGGGGAATTCCAGTAAGCCCTCCGCGCGCCGGTGGTCGCACGTCACCACAACTCGGGACTTGACAATGACGGGCCCGGAGGAGTGGACCGCCGGCCCTTCCTCGTTCGGGCCGGTCTACGCAGGTTCTGCGCGAGCGAGCTATGCAGACAGGGCGAACGGGTGACGGCAAGGGCGACATGGGTTGTTTCAAGAAGCGAATCCCCTCACGTGTGTATTTTTAGCGATCGTCTACAGGCACTGAGTCGGTGCGGGAAATGCAGAGGTACGGAGGGCAAGGAAGCATGCATAAGCTCAAGCAGGTCATGATCGCCGCTGCGGCGGTCGGGAGTCTGGTCACCCTGGGCGCGGGATGCGCGAACGCCGCTGAAGAGCCGGGCGGCTCCATGGGCCGGTCGCTCAGCGGCATCAGCGCCGTGCGCGAGTTGGCTCCCCTCACGCCGCTCACCCCGCTCACCCCGCTCACGCCGCTCACGCCGCTCACCCCGCTCGCCTCGCAGGTGCCGGCCATCCCGGCCATCCCGGCTATCCCGGCCATCCCGGCGATCCCGGCCAACCCGAATGCTGCTGCGGTCTCGAATGTCCAGCAGAGCGGCGCGGCAGACAACTCCGACGCCTCCACCCCGAACACGCCGAACACCCCGAACACGCCGAACACGCCGAACACCCCGAACACGCCGAACACGCCGAACACCCCGAACACGCCGAACACGCCGAACACCCCGAACACGCCGAACACCCCCAACACGCCGAATGCTTCGGGCGATGTGGAGGCTCTGTCGGAGCTCGAGCGGCTGTCAATCTTCTAATGGCCACATGACAGCGCCGCGCAGTGTTGAACCGCGCGGCGCTGTCAC